>JANWLB010000114.1 GCA_025451095.1 Alphaproteobacteria bacterium | reverse complement strand
CCTGGCCGGCGCTTTCCTCCTGTTCCTGCTGGACTGGCTGATCATGCTGGCGCTGCAGGCGGGTTTTCGTGGGCTGGGCCGCCGCGCGGCGCCTGCGGCTCTTGCACTTCTCCTGCTCGCGGGCACAGCCACGGGGGTTTCAGCGGCCACGCCGGATGAAATGGTCAAGCACGCGGGCGATCTTTATCTGGCCTATATCCGCAGCGGCATACCGGATGTCGATGGCATAGCGCAGGCAGGCCTGACCGGGCTTGCCGAAGTTCTGACGCAGCGCACATCGGTCGAGCCGGCGGGCGTTGTCGCCGTCAGCCCCGAAATCGACGATCTGTCATTCTTTCCGTTCATATACTGGCCGGTGCCCCCTGATCAGCCGCCGCTCTCGCTCACGGCGCTGCGTAACGTCCAGTTCTATCTGGATCACGGCGGCACCATCTTATTCGATACCCGCGACCGGCAGTCGGCCACCGCCACAAGCGGCGGGCGCAACGCCGATTCCCTGCGGCGCCTGATCGGCGGGCTCGATGTGCCGCCGCTGACGCCGATCCCCAAGGGGCATGTCCTGACAAAATCCTTTTATCTTTTGAAAAGTTTTCCCGGCCGCTATAACGGCGGCACACTGTGGGTGGAGGAAAACAGCGCGCGGGGGCGCGACGGCGTTTCCTCCATCATCATCGGCAGCAACGACTGGGCATCGGCCTGGGCGGCGGAAAGCGGCCGCAGCACGCTTATACTGGAAAACGGCCCGGAACAGCAGGAGATGGCGGCGCGCTTCGGTATCAACATGGTCATGTACGCTCTGACCGGCAATTATAAAAACGACCAGGTCCACCTGCCGCATATCCTGGAAAGGCTGGGCGAATGAAGGCGGCGGGCGCGGCACTCACCATCGATTTCTCGCCTCTGCTCCCCTTGGGCACGATCGGGGCAATGGCGGCGCTGGCGCTCCTGCTGCTTCTGGTTTCCGCCGCTTTCTTCCGGCGGGGCCTGACGGGACGCGCCTTGTGCTCGGCCCTCTTTCTCCTGCTTTTTCTCAACCCTTCCCTGACCGAGGAAAAGCGGGAGGCCGTGCCCGACATCGCCGCCATCGTTGTTGACCGCTCTCCCAGCCAGCATAACGGCGAACGTCTGAAAAGAACCGAAGAAGCCCTGAAAACGCTTGAGAAAAAGCTTGAGCTTCTGCCCGGGATAGAAGTGCGCCTTGTCGACAGCAGCCCCGGCAACGGCAAGGATGGCGGCCCCGCACGCGAGACGCGTCTGTTCGACGCGCTGGACCAGGCCCTGACCGATGTCCCGTCGGCGCGGCGCGCGGGCGCAATCTTCCTGACCGACGGGCAAGTCCACGACGTGCCGCGCGATCCGCGGCGTTTTACTGATTACGGACCCGTTCATACGCTGCTCAGCGGCGATAAGAATGAACACGACCGCCAGCTCGTTATTCTCGAAGCGCCCGCCTATGGCATCGTCAGCCAGCAGGTGACGATTAAATACAAGATCAGCGACCAGGGTACAGATGACCGCCCGGCTGAAATTCTGCTGCGCCAGAACAACGCCCCGGCACAGATCGAAACCGTTCCCGTCAACACGCCGCAGGAACTGCGCGTCACCATCGACCATGCCGGGCAGAATATTTTCGACCTCCAGGTCGCGCCGGTGGAGAAAGAGATCTCCACCGCCAACAATCGTGCGCCCGTCATCGTCAACGGCGTACGCGACCGCCTGCGCGTTCTTCTGGTATCGGGGCAGCCGCACGCGGGCGGGCGCACATGGCGCAACCTTCTGACCTCCGACCCCGGCGTCGATCTGGTCCATTTCACGATTTTACGCGAGCCGAACAAGCTGGACAGCACGCCGCAGAACGAGTTATCCCTGATTGCCTTTCCATTTGACGAACTGTTCCAGACCAAGCTCTATGATTTTGACCTGATCATCTTCGACCGCTACCGGCTGAACCGTATCCTGCCGAATTACTATTTTGGCAACATCGCCCGCTACGTCAAGGAAGGCGGCGCCCTCCTCGAGGCCAGCGGGCCCTCCTTTGCCAGCGGCGAATCCGTCTATACGACAGAGCTGAGCCAGGTTCTGCCCGCCTTCCCGACCGGACAGGTCTTCGATCAGCCTTTCAAGCCGACAATCACCGAAACCGGCAAGCGCCATCCTGTCACCGAAGGCCTGATGCAGGCGACAAATTCCGACGGTTCGCCTGTCTGGGGCAGCTGGCTGCGCCAGGTTTCCGTTTCGCCGCGCAGCGGCGAGGTTGTCATGGCCGGCGTGAACAGCCTGCCGCTCCTGATTCTCGATCATGTCGGCAAGGGCCGCGTGGCGCAGCTGGCCAGCGACCAGATATGGCTCTGGTCCCGCGGTTTCGAGGGCGGCGGCCCGCAGGTCGAACTGCTGCGGCGGCTGGCGCACTGGCTGATGAAAGAGCCGGAGCTTGAAGAAAACGCACTCGACGTCAGCGTCGAGGGGGGCAGTCTTCTGATCCGCCGCCGCGCACTGAACGACGATCCGCTGAAAGCCTCGGTCATCGCGCCGGATGGCGAGTATAGCGAAGTTGACATCAAACCCGACAGCAAGGGCGGCCTGGAGGCGCGTCTTCCGGCCGGGCAGCTGGGCGTCTATACAGTGAATGACGGCACGCAGGAGCGTTTTGCTCTTTCAGGCGCGCTCAACCCGCCTGAGTTTTCCGGCATCCTCACAACCCCTGAGAAAATGGAGCCTCTGGTGAAGGCATCGAAAGGCGCCGTTATATGGCTGGCCTCCACGCCCGCGCCCGATGTCCGTCTCTTGCCGCCCGGGCGGCGTTACGGCGGGCCGGACTGGCTGGGCCTGCGTCGCAGCCACAGCTTCAATGTCACGGGCGTTAAAAGCCGCCCGCTCCTGCCCGAAGCAGCCTGGGCCGCAGCACTTCTGGCACTGCTGATCGGCGCCTGGTGGCACGAAGGTAAAAGAAAAAGACCGGCCTAATCGGGCTTCAGGCTGTTCCGCTCCCGGTAATCCTCGAGAGCGACCAGAGCCTGCACGGTCGTCGCCGTAATCAGGGCCGCTTCTTGACTGACTGGGGCATCGAAGCCGATCTTGCTGTAATGAGTGAAACTCTCCCAGAGCTTTTCTCTCATGGCCCTGTACTGGCTCTGCGTTATTCCTGTGGATGCCGGCATAATCTCTCCCCCTTTTCTATTTTTTCTATAACCCCTTATAGAGCAAAACGGGGCATCGTTCAAAATAAAACCCTCAGGCGGCGGATTTGTGGCCTTTCAGCGCGTTTTGCAGCGTCCGCCCCAGCGTTTCGCTGTCTGCCGGCTTCTTGAGGACGGCCTTGATCGACGGATTATCCTGCATGGCCGTTTCCAGTTCGCTGTGCGCATGGCCTGAAATCAGAACAATGGGAATCATGGGAAAATCAGTCCTTATTTCAGTGGCCATCTCGATACCAGTAATGTGAGGCATCAGGTAATCCGAAAGCACGAGATCGTACACGCCCGGTTTCTCGCGCAGCCGGTCAATCGCCTCGCCGCCTGATGCGCAGGATTCCGCCTCATATCCCAGGCGTCCCAGCATTTCCATCATAACGTCACGAACATTCCGCTGATCGTCGACGACCAGGATGCGCCCGGAGCCGCGAATGAGGGGCGCGGCGGACGCGATCGCTTTCTCATCTTCCTTTCGGGCTTTCTCTTTTTCAGCCTCGGGAAAATAAAGAATAAAAACCGAGCCTTTACCCGGCTGGCTTTTGACAAGCATCGCGCCCTGATGGGCGGCCACCATGCCGATGACCACCGACAGCCCCAGGCCTGTGCCCTTATCCATGCCTTTCGTTGTGAAAAAGGGCTCGAACATGCGCTCCATGACTTCCCGGCTCATACCGATCCCGGTATCGGAAATACTAACCACAACATAGGGCCTGTCGCGCGCAATCCGCCCCATGGTCAGAACCGTCTCCTCCTCCGCGCCCGCAGGCTCCATACCCGGGATGAAACTGGCGGCCGGCGCATAATTGACTTCAGGCAGGTTGTCGTCGGCAGCACAGGCCATGTCGCTATTGGCACCGCGCAACAGCTCCTGCACGTGGATACGCAAAGTGCCATGCTTCGTTTCCATTGCATCCAGCGCGTTGACGCATAAATTCATAAAAATCTGGCTGATCTGCGTCGGATCAGCACTGATTATTGCGGATTCAGGATCGATTTGCGTATCGAGAAGAATTGTCGGCGGCATCGTCGCTTTCAGCATCGCCACTGTATCGTTGACCGCCGAAGTCAGATCAAGCGGCGTGTGGATGCTTTGCTTGCGACGGGAGAAGGTCAGTATCTGCTCGACCAGATTCCGCGCCTGAACCGCGCCATGCATGATCTGTCGTGTGAAGTGATGCTGTTTGGACTTTTCGTCAAGATCCTCCATAAGAAATTCCGCATAGCCCATAATCGAGGCCAGAATATTGTTGAAATCATGCGCCACACCGCCGGCCAGACGACCGATTGCTTCCATTTTTTGGGCCTGGAAAAACTGGCTTTGCAGCTCCTGCTTTTCTTTTTCCATTTTATAGCGTTGCGTGACATCGCGCGCCGTACCAATAATGCCGCCATCCGGCAGCAGGGTCAGCGACATCTCCGCCCAGACAATGGCGCCATCCAGACGCTGTAGCGGCGCCTCGCCCTTCCAGCGTCCGAATTTACGCACATGGGGCATGACGTTGTCATGGATGTTGCTGCGGCCCTTTTCATTATAGAGATTTTCCCAGGGCTGCCCGATATAGAGAGGCAGCTTGTCCGGTGTGATGCCGTGAAGATTCATCAGCGCCCGGTTGATATAAGTCAGACAACCTTCCGTATCCACGATGCCGATGCCATCGCCGGCTGCCTCAATCGCCGCCAGTCGCCGGGCCGAGATCATGGTCGCTTCCGCCAGCTCAGAGTAGTCGCGCACGCTCCAGATCCAGCCGCCGCCCGCGGTCTGGGTCATGGTGATATCCTGGGGGAACACGGCACCGTCTTTTTTCAGGCCTTCGCATTGGCCCTGCCAGTAACCCTTGCGCCGCATGACAGGGAAGGATTCCTCTTCCAGCCACTTCTTTTCGCCCGGCGGGAACAGCATGGTCCACGGCTTGCCGACAATATCCTCAGGCCCGTCAAAGCCGTAGCTTTTGAAAAGACTCGCGTTCATATACTGGATAAAGCCTTCGTGATCGACAATGCCGATTCCGTCGCGGGCGACATCTACCGCCATCATGCGCGGCTGCAGAAGATCCATCAGCGCCTGCTTTTCCTGGAATGCGCGGGCCAGGCTACGGGTCTTGAGGTACAAAATGATGACGATCCCCCCGCCGGAAAACGCCATGACGGCCAGGCTGGCAAAAAGATACACATGATGGAAGACGGCGCCGGAGTAAAATTTTTCCTTTATGCCGGCGTCAATGGTGGCCATCTCCTCGACCATCAGTATGCCCGCCATTATCGCCGAAACAAAAAAAATAATCCCGATTAGATTTGTTGTGATGTTTTTGCGGAATCCGCTTTCCGCACCCAGGCGGTAAGAGCCCTTCATGCCACGACCTATATGCTTTTACCGCGCGCGATCAGCGCCGCCTGTGTCCTGTTCTTCGCGCCCAGTTTACGGCATATGCCACGAATGTGCAGCTTGACGGTGACGACCTGAAGTTCGAGAGCGCGGGCAATATCCTTGTTGGATTCGCCATTCATCAGATGAACGAGAACATCCCGTTCACGGGGGGTCAGCCCGCCCGCGCCATTCATAAAATCGAGCGCGCCATCGGTAGGGCCATAATGGGAGGGCATCAGCTCGCCGCTTTCGCGATCAGTGGCGATATAGGGCTCACCGGCGATGACCTGTTTCATGCCGCTGATCAGGCACTTTCCGGAAAGCGTCTTGGGAAAATAGCCCATCGCTCCCAGGGCCAGGGCCTGCTCAACATCGCTTTTGTCGGCCGTACCGGAAATGACGGCCACGCGCAGATCGGGATACATCTCGCGCACGTATTTCAGGCCGTCCAGAGCCCCCATGCCCGGCATCCGCATATCCAGCAAGACCAGATCGAACGAGCTGTCGGATTTGAGAATGTCCCTGACTTCGTCCATTTCGCGCGCCAGCATGATGGACGCCTCGGGCTCTGCGCGCTCGATATACTGAACAAGGGCGTCGCGGAAAAGCGTATGGTCATCGGCGAGCAGAATTCTCATGACTGGGCCAGTCCCTTCCCTGCATTGAACGGACGATCCGCCGTCCCGGCTTTCGAGATTCTATAAAAGATAACTGCAATAAGCCCATAAAAAAATAGTCTTTTAAAGCTTTATTGCAACATGGATGGGGGAATTAAAACTTTTCTGAACGTTGCGCATTTTTATGCGATACACATATATGCTTTCCAGCACCCTCTGGACATAATTCCTTGTTTCGGAATAAGGAATTAGCTCGATCCAGTCCACCATGTCGATCCGCCCCTTGCGCGGGTCGCCCTCCAGCCGCAGCCATTCATCCACCCGGCCCGGCCCGGCATTGTAAGCCGCCAGGGCCAGCGGGTAGGAACCGTCGTAGCGGTCAAGAAGCTGCTGCAGATAAAGAGAGCCGATGCGGACATTGTGCGCCGGATCGTCGAGCAGACGGGATTCGCTCTGCGACAGGCTGTGCTTGCGCGCCACCATTTTGGCCGTTGCGGGCATCAGCTGCATGAGGCCCAGCGCGCCGACGGGGCTTTGCGCGTTTTCATCGAACGCGCTTTCCTGCCGGATCAGGGCATGCACCAGCGCCCATTCCACCTTCACGTTCTGCATGCGGTTCAGAATGGTCGGGTACAGCTGGTCCATCAGGAGCACGCCCTTGGCCAGGCCTTTCTTGGCGATACGCACGGCATTATCGGCATAGCCCAGCTCCTCGGACAACTCCGCCACAAGGCGGTAATCTTCCGGCGTCTTCACACCTTCGGCCAGCGCATTAAGAAAACTTTTTGTCTCGCCCCGCATATGTGCGCCATTCAGGATTTTTGCCGCCTGCACCATCTCCATTTTGTCGAAACGCTCTTTGCCTTCGAGCGTGCGCTCGGGCGGAAGCTGCTGTGGGGGCTTGTATTCGTCGGCCAGCTCGCCAATCGCCATCTGACCATAGAAGGTCGTCTGGTGGCGCGCGGCCACCCGGAACCATTCGCGCGCAATCGGCTCATTCTTCAGCGCCAGACTGGCCTTGCCTGCCCAGTACGCACCGCGCGCGCGGCTGATCGGCGTCTCCGTACCATGATACAGCGCCTCGAAATGCTCGAAGGCCTTCCACGGTTCGTTCAGAAAGCGCAGCGCCATCCACCCGGCCAGGAATTGCGACTCGGCAAAGGCATGTCCTTCCTTGCAGCCGCACTTGGCGGCCAGAAGGTACGCGCTCTGATACTGCTTGTTGTCGATCAGGCGGCGGATCAGGATGTTACGCTCCACCCACCAGTCTTCGGGATTAGGAATGACTTCCGCCGGGGGCATGCGGTGAAGGATTTCGATGGCGCCGTAATCGTTATTGTTGCGGCGGCGCCAGCGCAGGCGCTCATACAGAAATCCGGGATCATCCGTCAGGTGCGGCGGCACGTGCGACACGGCAGCGTTTGCGTTGGCGCTGCCTTCAGCCAGCGCGATACGGGCAACAATCAGGTCGGGATAGCCTCGCCCGATATAACGCGCCAGCGCGCGGGCATTGGTGTACTG
>JANWLB010000113.1 GCA_025451095.1 Alphaproteobacteria bacterium | reverse complement strand
GATGACAACCAGGGCAAAAGCTTTTCGTTATATATCACACCCGTGGACACGGCAGCCGTGCCGCAGCGCCTCAATGAGGCTTATTGTTACGGGCTCGATATCCATGGCCACAAAGACTGGCGCCCGGCGAGCGGCTTTGGAAGGATGGGAGACGAAGTCTGGGTGCTGCAGCAAAACCGCGCTGTCCTGGGTCTGAACGACAATTCCGTCCGCTGCATTCGTGCCGTGCCCCGTCCGTAGGCGGTGACAAAAATTCTTGTGCCGTGGCTAATAGAATATCTTTAGCGAAAAATCAGGAAGATACAGATCCCTGCCGCGATCCTGTACCAGGCGAAGGGCGCAAAACCATAGCGGCTGATGATTTTCAGCGCCAGCTTTACGACGACAAGCGCCGTTATGAAGGCGGCTGCAAGCCCTACCAGCATCAGTTCAAAATGCCCGTATGCGATAATGCTATCCCAGTTTTTCAGCGTGTCGTAGCTGACGGCGGCCAGCATCACGGGTATCGCCAGAAAAAATGAGAATTCTGCGGCGGCGGGACGCGAGAGCCCTAAAAACAGAGAGCCCATGATTGTGGTGCCGGAGCGCGATACGCCCGGGACAAGAGCCAGCATCTGGCAGATACCGATTAAAAAGGCGGTTTTCAGGGGGATGTCATCAATATTTTGAATTTTACCGTGTCTGAACCGCTTTTCCAGCAGCAGTATAATAATACCGCCCAGGATCAGCATGAGAGCGGCGATATGCGGGCTATACAGATGTTCCTTTATCCAGCTGCGGCCCAGTGCGCCGGCGGCGAGAGCGGGCAGGGTCGCGACAATGACATTGAGTGTAAATGACCGCGCTGTCGCACCGTGCGGCAGGTCCATCAAGGTTTTCCAAAGCTTTTTCCAGTACAGGACAACAATCGCCATGATCGCGCCCAGCTGTATAAAAACTTCAAAGACATGATTGGGCGGTGCCGGAAACTTCAGTCCCTCGACCAGGACGATGAGGTGAGCGGTCGAAGAGACGGGAATGAATTCGGTCAGGCCTTCGATCAGGCCAAGAAAGGCGGCGGTAAGGAATTCCATCATGCGAACAGTATAGGCGAAGTCAGGCTCGGGAAAAGGCGGCAGTAAAATATTTTCATATTTTCAATTTTAAGTTGAGCTTTATCTTATGTTGCAGCGCCTATAATTTCTTGACAGGGCGGGACAAAACAAAGAAAGTCCTTCGCGGTTACAAGGGGCTATCCACTAAAGAGTAGAGGAGTATTCGAGATGTCCAAAGCTGGTCTGAAGCCACTTCTGGGACTAAAAACGGCCATTCTGGCTGCTAATGGTTTTCATGAGGCCGATCTGACGGCTGCGCAGCGGGCCTTGGCACAGGCCGGGGCCAATATGCGCATCGTCAGTGTGGAGCAGGGGCTTGTGAATAGCTGGAGCGGCGGAGGATGGGGGCATCATTTCGCGGTGGATACGTCTCTGAATACAGCCCTTGCATCGGATTATGCCTTTCTGATCATCCCGGGCGGCGCTAAAAGCGTAGAAAAACTTAAACTGACAGCCCATACCAGGCGATTTATCAACAGCTTTCTGGCCGCCGGCAAACCAGTAGCCGTTTTCGACGATGCTTTGCGCATCATGATTTACACGGACAACGTGAAAGGTTATACGCTGAGCGGCCCTCCCGATCTGAAAGAAATGGCGCTCATGGCCGGGGCAAGCTGGGCGGATCAGGCTATTTGCCTTGATAAAGCCTTGCTGACAGGCCTGACTTTCGAGGATTCCTGCCGCCGTAGCTTTGTGGAAAAGATGATGGACTTTTTCATCAGCAGCGCCAGAATGGAGATAGCGGCCTGAGCGGCTGTTATTTACGGATAAGGAATCGGCCCAGCCATGCGTGCGGAAACAGAAGCAGTCGTCGGTGAAATCAAGGACGCCCTCGCCCTGCTGAGGAGGCATCTTTGACTGGGATCACGCTCTCAAAAGGCTCGAAGAGCTTAACGCGCTGAGCGAAGACCCGAATCTCTGGTCCAATCAGGAAAAAGCCCAGTCGATCATGAAGGAACGCACCCGTCTCGAGCAGAGAATCACGGCTGTGCGCCATGTTGAAAATCAGCTGAACGACCATGTCGGCCTTATCACCATGGCCGAAGAGGAATCCGACCAGAGCATCATGTCCGAGTCGGAGAAGGCGCTGACGGCTTTGCGGGAGCATGCCCGCAAAATGCAGCTGGCCAGTCTTCTGTCCGGCGAAGTTGACGCTAATAGTGCCTATCTTGAGGTCCATGCCGGTTCCGGCGGCACAGAAGCGCAGGACTGGGGGCAGATGCTTTTACGCATGTATACAAGATGGGCGGAACAACACGGCTTTCAGGTCTCGCTTCTGGAGCGTAGCGACGGCGAAGAGGCGGGGCTGAAATCCGCTACGATCGAGATTTCGGGTGAGTGGGCTTATGGCTGGCTGAAGACCGAAAGCGGCGTTCACCGCCTGGTGCGTATTTCGCCATTTGACTCGAATGCCCGCCGGCACACAAGTTTTGCCTCGGTTGGCGTTTCGCCTGTGATCGATGAAACAATCAAGATCGATATCGAGGATAAAGATCTCAAGGTCGATACGTATCGCTCAAGCGGCGCTGGCGGCCAACATGTCAATAAAACAGAAAGCGCCGTGCGTATCACCCATATGCCGACCGGGATTATCGTCGCCTGCCAGAGTGAGCGTTCCCAGCACCAGAACCGCGCTCATGCCATGAACATGCTGCGCGCCCGCATGTATGAAATGGAGCTGCAGCGCCGTGCCAATGAAAAGGCCGCGGCTCATGGCGCGAAAACCGATATCGGCTGGGGCCATCAGATACGCTCTTACGTGCTGCAGCCCTACCAGATGGTCAAGGATTTGCGTACGGAACATGAGGATACGGACGCTTTTGGCGTTCTGGACGGCGACCTGGACGGCTTTCTGGAAGCCTCTCTCGCCCACGGTATAGAGAGCAAATAACCGAACTCTAAATCGCGATCACGGCGCAGCGCAGAGTACATTTCCGAGATTGGAAATGCCTCTTGCCAGCTGGCCGGCAGGGCACGAGTTAGGTGTGGCGGCGGGCGCGCCCGCGAATATATCGGCACAGACGACGTGGTTTTGTTCAATCGCTGTGACGGCGCGATGCGGGCCGGGGTTAACGGCCGATCCTCCCGTGTTAGTGCAGTCCATATTAGGATCTGTGCCGCCAATCACGCTGGGGGCCATACAGTTGATCCCGCCTGCGTCGCACAGATTGGCCGTCTGCAGCTTAAATCCCTGAATGCTTCCGGCAACATCAAGCCGGACACCGGGCTGGTCGGTTCCTATGCCCACATTACCCGTGTTTGTATTTGCCACCTTGAATATTGTTACAGGAGGAGGGCCCGGCAGGGTTACAGTTCCGGTAATAGTCCAGAGGTTTGACGTCTGCAGCAAAACGAACTGCACAAGATCGTCATTATAGGAATGATCCGAGCTGTTTCTCAGCCCGCTCAGGAACGTGCCGTCATCTTCATCGCAGTTTTCCTTTTCATTCAGCGGCGACTGGACGGCCGGCGGCGGAGGAGGCGGTATCACAACACCGGCATTACAGGGCTCGACAAGTTTCCCCTCCTGCGTAAATGAGCCCACGCCGTCATCGCCGTGAGAAATGAGGATCAGATGGGCACTGTCAGCCGGATCAATGACATCCTGGTCGTTTTCATCGCGAATACGGAGGGCGCCGTTAAAATCGTTGTAGGTTGTCACCTTTGTCAGACTTTTGGTGACTGCGTAGGTCAGTTTATGCCCCCAGCCGTCAATCGTTTCCGTGGCATTCAGTGGCACGTTTTCCACGCCATCGATGGTGGCGGGATCGAGGTCGGGGTCCAGCATCGTATTGAAGGGGACACCGCCAATAACAATCGGATCGGCCGTACCGTCGCCATCGGCATCACGACCTGTTACGGTCGTCCCTATACAATTGCCGGAGCCATCCACATTTTCACGACCGTAATTGGCGTCATGCAGGTCCAGTGTAATATCGGCAGGACAGGGATAGCGGCCCTGAAGGGCGACGAACTCAATCAGGGCGTCGCGCGTGACGTTTAGAGAATCCAGTGTTATCGCTCTTTTTGTATTGGTGTTCTGGAGCTTTAGCGCCTGAGAAGCGATAAGCATGACCAGGCCCGATACGATCAGTACGAGAGATATCTCGATCAGTGTGAAGCCCCGCTGCCGTCTGTCGTATGCACATCTCATCGGTTTCATCCGTCCTTTTACTGGCACACGCATGTGGCGTAGTTGATATAGTTGCTGTCACCCAGCTTGGTGGTGCAGGGGCCCGTTGTCGAACTTCCATCGCAGGCGCAGGTGCTGCCGACACGCTTGCCGATACCGCTCGTACCCGTCACGCCGGAACCGGTCGATTGCCATGAACAGACGGCAGGAGGAGCAGGATTGCAGTCCGTGGTTACGGCGACATTGCCGGTCCACGTTGCAGCCGGGCATTCAAATCTGTTTTCGTAGTCGATGCCGCCGCCTATGTAGCCCGGCGGACAGGCGCCGTGCGATGTAACAGTACGCGGGACGCAGGTACAGGCGCCGGCAGGCGGAGAGGCCGGACTCCATCCGGCAGGATCCCAGTTTCCGGGGCTTGTGGGTCCGCCGGGGCAAAGGTAGCTGACTGTCTGGGTCCAGCTTCCCGTCAGCCCGCCGGTGCAGAAAGCGGTTCGACTTGTCGTTTGGGGAACACATTCACAGGTGCGGCCAATCTCATGCCATCCCGACCAGGCCGGGGGCGTGCAGGTATGGTCGTTCTGCTGTGTTATGTTTCCCCTATTAAAGCCTGCCGGGCAGGCTATAGAGCGGGTATCCGTCCGGACATCGCAGACGCAGGTATCTGAGACATCCACATATCCGGACCAGGTGCCGGCGGGACAGGTCAATGTATTCTGCGTGAATATAGTTCCGCTGAATCCCGACGCGCAGGCGCGAGACCCGCCCAGGACTGTGGGCGTACAGGTGCAGGAGCCGCTGAAGGCGGTTCGCGTCCATATCCCGTTCCGGCACTCGAATGTGGCGTGGTAATTGGCGCCGGCATCAATGTTGTGTATGGTGCCGTGAGGACCGGCAGTAAGCGTTACCGGTGTAGCAGGAGGGGCGCAAGGAGCGATATCCTGGTCGGGACAGCCTAGAGGCGGTGGACCGGCGCAGACAAGCGTACCGTCTGCATTAACCCCTGATATAAATTCACCGGGGTTGCAGGTAATGAAAACCTCGTCCTCGCATATGGGGGCGCCGTTTGCCACGCCGACCATGTAGGTGCCCGTGGCGTCAGGATCGTCCTCGGGGCATTTCATTCCTCCCCCGGTGGCAATTTCGCCGGCTATGAGGCTGGAAGGGAAACAATCGGTCTGGTCAAACGAGCATATATTATCGACCAGCGTATCGCCTTCGACCGCCGTAGTCGTGGGGTCATCCTGAACGCGGATAATGCCGTTCACATCCGAAGTCTGATTTAGCGTTGTCGTGGCGCTTGTACCGACGCCGACATCGCCGCTGGGCTTCTGATGGATGTCCCGCTCATGTCCGGGCTGGCCAGAAAGTTCCCACAAGGGGATTTCATCGCGGGTAAAATATACGAGCGCATCGTCGAAATGACTGTCTGTTGCGCTTGAATCGCCCTGGGATGTGCGGTAAGTCGCATTTGCCCCGCCTGCGCAGTTCGTGTTTTCAAGGCCTGACGCCGGGCAGGCAAGCTGTACGCCGCTGCGCGTGAACGCGCCGGCGCTGTTTTCGCCATAGCTCAGGACAAGGAAGTGAGCGGAGGCCTGCGGCGTGATCGCTGATTGCGACTGGTCGTTCAGGATGTCAATGCCGCCATGATCGGCTTTGAAGGTGTTGGAGATCGCGAGCCCTTCAGTGACGACATAGGTGATGCGATTGTTGTAGCCGTCTATGCTCTGATCTTCCTGAAGGTTTAATTCACGGAAAGGAACAGCGCCGACGCGAACCCGCAGCGTTTCTGGCGTGACGCTGGGCGGTATGGTTCTTATATTTTGCTGGATGATCACGCCGTTTGTCAGGGGCGAGCCGGGAGCTACGGAGATGTCTTCGCAGTCCGTTTCATGGCCGTAATTCACATCGCCCCTTTGCGCTGTCAGCGAGGCGGGGCAGGGATAACGGCCATGCAGGGTGCGGAAGTTACCGATGGCGGTGCTGATGGTGGCGATATCGAGATTCGTATCGTCCATCGCTTTTTTCTTCAGATGCAGCGTGTAGATAGGTGCGAAGGCGCTGATAAGAAGTCCCACGACCATAATGACCACAGCCATTTCGATGAGCGTAAATCCGTTGCGCTCTTTTTTGGCGGCCCATAAATTCCTTAAGGGGTGCATATTATTCCTCCCGCGTCTATTCCCATTACATATTTGCCCGCAGGGCACGTGCCCGTCAGCATACCGGCGGAAATTCTTGCGGCCAGGTCATTGTCCGCGCACAGGGTGTCCGCATGGGCGATTCCTGACATCAGCAGGCTTTTTGAAGGATCGCTGGCGAGGTCGCATTTTATGCCGGCCCCCGCTATAACCTCCGAAGCAAAACAGTTATTTCCATCGACGGTGCAAAGCTGACTTATATCGGCTGTGCCGTTGCCCGGTGTGGCACCTGTTGCGCGCACATCGCCATTAACGTCAAGGCTGATATTCTGGTCGGGATCTCTATTTCCAACACCGATTACGTAGGAGGGATTGGAGAAAATATCGTTGCTGTCGACGCCTGAATAGGCCCAGATTCGTGCGGGCAGTGAATCCCAGTGCGTGGTCGGAGTCTGATCGTCATAAAGCGTATTATCACTGGCGTATGACCGCGCACGGTTGCTGCTGAGGAAAAAGGTGTTGTCGCCATCGCAGTTTTCCGATTCACGCGTGGGGACGGCTGCACAGGGCTCAACCGGCACACCTTCCGCTGAAAAGGCGCCGAACGCGTCTTCGCCGTGCGATACGAAGACCAGATGGATGTTGGGAAAAGTATTCACGATCGTGCTATCAAGTCTGTCCAGCTCAAGGACCGTGATTGCGCCCGGAGCGGTCAGGGGCGCCACTGTTTGCGCTTTTGTGACGGCATAGGTAATTTTGTGAGACCAGGAGTCAAGCGCCACGGAGGCCGGAATTTTGAGGTTCTTGAACGGGACGCCGCCGATAAGGACCGGATTGGCTGAAGTGCAGTCCTCTTCACCGTAATCGTCATCGGCTGTAGATTTGGTCAGGTCTGCGGGGCAGGGATAGCGGTTGTTCTCAAAATAAAAGTCCTTCATAACCCGGTCGAGAATGGCGAAGGAATTCGCATTATTATCGAGAAACCTCTGTTTTTGCTGGAGGCGGTAGAGTTCTATGGCGGTCCCGGTCATCAGGCCGATGACAATCAAAGCTATCGAAAGCTCGATCAGAGAGAAACCTTTGTTATTGCTAATCATTTTGTTCCCTGGGCGCCCACACCAGCCCATCTAAAATCTTATCATGAACATATAAAAAAAATGTAAAATTTTAGCTATTGAGTTGGAGTGTCTAACACATTGATTCAAAATAGAAAAAAATGTACTTTTTAGCGCCGCTGGAAAAAGCCTGAAATCTAAAACCCCTTAGGATTTAAGGATTTTATGAATGTGTTTGCGCATTTCGGCGATGCGTCCCTCGGTATCCCGCTTATAGATGAGCACTTTCTCACGGTCGACGGTCCAGAGTTTCTCCTCAGGATAGGTACGGCCAAAGATGTCGATCAGCAGGGAACGAAACTTTCCTGAGACGAGATTTTCTCCACCTTCGCGCTGTTCCCGGTATCCGACCTGCTCCGCACTGGTGAGAGCGCAAAGCAAAGGGTGTAGCCGCGTGGAAAAAACCGTTTTGTGTTTCTGGATGTTCTGGATCGTGCGGTCGAGCGGCAGATCGTTCCAGATTTCCTGCCCGATATCCAGACGTTCCGTGCTCGTGGGCCGGGTCATGGGAAAAGCCTTGACCAGCCAGTCGCCCAGATGGCTGACATTTTTACGTCCGCGTCCATACAAAAGCACATCGTCTTCATAACGGGCATACCAGTGATCCAGATTATCAAGCAGACCGCTTAGCATGGGTACGGGTAGTGTTTCCCGGTATTGCGTGCCGAATATACCGATGGCATGACGGCTGCGTTCGACCAGTGATAGTAATGGTTTGTCCAGAAGTTCGCCAAAAAGACTGTTGCCTATGCCAACAATCAGCAGGTCGAAAGACTCTTCCGGAGGATTCCAGGGGCGCAGACTTAGCTGTTGCACTTCCGCATGAGCGGGCAGGATGTCATTGATCAGATGGTACCCAAGGCGGTCGCCGAAATTGCCGACATTGGCATAGGAGAGCACGCCGACTTTTTTGACCTCAGGCCTGACCGGCTTGTCGGGCGTCAGACGGAAAAGCCATTGGACCGCGTCGATGCGGTCTGCGCGTTGCACATAAAACCCGGCCTCGATAAAAGCCCAGAGCATGTCTTCGTAGGAAAAATCATTGACCCAGCCGAGGCTGCGGCGCTGCGCGGCCTCCTTAATTCCTTCCGTCGCGCAATAACTGATCACCAGCGGGCGATCCCATTGTCTTAGATGCTTCAAAAAGGCCTGCGGATCAAAAATATATTCAAGAAGCCCCAGTGCTGTAATGATGTCGGCCTGCGCTGCCGCAGCATCCGGATAGGTTCCCGCGTTAAAATCGCAAAGCAGGGTTCTTTTGTCCCGCGCGACCAGATCGCAGGGAATGTAACCACATCCCAGCGGCAGGAATTTTTCCAGCGCCATGCGTCCGCAGCCAAGATCGAGAACGCCGGCTCCCGCCGGAATATATTCGGAGGCACGCTGCGCCCGCGGATCCCATAAATCCTCAAGCTGGGAAGGATCTGACCATCTCTCATAATCTGTCTTTCTGGACTTGATAACTTTCTGGCGTCTTTGCGTTTCCTGATCTGTTTCGTTCGTGCCGTTATCCTTTTTGGCGGCGGAGGCCGGGGATGTTTTTTGTTTCGCCGCCGCTTGTGCCGTCGTTTTAAGCTCGCTTTGCACCTTTTGAAGCGCGGTGTCCCAGTCGCCGGGAGCGGGTTGACGGAAAAGCCGGGCGCTCGGATACCAGGGGGAGTCTTCCCGGCTGAGCAGCCATCGAAAATCGGGCGGGGATGAAAGCAAAATCCAGACGGGTTTGCCCAGGGCTCCGGCCAGGTGTGCAACAGAAGTATCAACTGAAAGGACAAGATCCACGCTCTCCATCAGGGCGGCTGTGTCGCTGAAATCGGCGATCTCATCGCCGAAATGCAATATTTCCTTATGCTTTTCCAGTATGGCCTGATCTTCCGGCCGCACTTCTTTCTGAAGGCTGATCAGATCAATTCCGGGAGAAAGCAGAGATAAAAATTTTTCCAGGGCAATGGATCTGTTGGTATCGTTTTTGTGTATGGCGCTGCCGGACCAACTGATGCCCACGCGGAAATTTTTTTTCTCCCCCAGCCGGGCTTTCCATTTTCGCACGAGATCGGGATCGCTGTTTATATAGGGCGTTTCGCCGGGGATGGTTTCAGGTTCCGTTCCAAAAGCCAGCGGCAGGCTCAGCAGGGGGCAATGATAATCGAACGGCGGCAGCGGATCACCCTTTGTCAAAACCTGATCAATACCCCTGAGGCCGCGGAGCAGAAATTTTAGCGGGGGCTGGACTTCGAGAATGACCCGGGCGCCCTTTTTCGCAACGGCATCGGCATAGCGGAAAAACTGGATCGTATCACCCAGCCCTTGCTCGGCATGCAAAAGAATTGTCTTTCCTTTGAGTGAGGGTTTGCCCAGCCAGAGCGGCTGTGTAAATTCCCTTACATGCGGCGCTTTCTCGGGTTGTTTGTGACGCCATTCATATTCCCGCCAGCCGTTCCTGAAATCGCCGGTGAGCAGTTGGCACAGGCCCAGGTTCCAGTGAGCATCGGCATAATCCGGCTGCGCCTTGATGGCGTCGGTAAAGTTGCGCAAGGCCTCGTCAAAGCGTCCGCAGGCCTGCAAGATCATGCCCCGAGCCGATAATGTCACGGCATGATGCGGATCGATGGCCAGAGCGTTCGCCGTGCTGGTCAGCGCCTGCTGGTAGCGCCGCTGATGGAAGAGGACAATGCCCAGGTTGCTGTAGGCGCTCACAGCGTCGGGCCTGACGCTGATGGCTTTGCGCAGCAGTTTTTCAGCGCGTTTAAGGTTGCCGTATTCGTAATTGAAAGTGCCCAGAAGAAAAAGGGCGTCAAAATTATTCGGAGATGTGTCCAGAACTTCGCGGCAGAGTTCGGCCGCGGGACCTATCAGCCCTTTGCGGCGCAATTCCTTGGCCTCTATCAGTTTGGGCTCCAGATCGGCGGGGTTTTTCCTGCTGGTCGGCATGGTAGGTTGCGGCCGTGTTGTTCCTGTATCAAGTGGCGCGCCCGACAGGACTCGAACCTGTAACCCCCTGCTTAGAAGGCAGGTGCTCTATCCTGTTGAGCTACGGGCGCATTTTCTGGCTAATTATACAAATAATCGGCGGGGTGAAGAAGGTAAATCTGCAGAAAAGGCTATTTATCGTCCTGCGGGGGGATATAGCGAAAATTATCGCCGTAATTCCGGGGTCTGGTCTCCTGCAGGTGAAACGGCTCCAGCGTGTAATCCCAGCCTTTTTTCTGTGCAAAGGCCAGGGCATCCTCCGGCGAGTCGAAATTCAGGCGTACCTGGTTGAGGGTGTCCTCAGAGCTTGTCCAGCCCATCAGAGGCTCCGGCCTGCGGGGAGATTCAAGTTCATACTCAAGAACCCATTGCTGCGACTTGGAGCGACCCGACTGCATGGCGGTTTTGCTGGGTCTGTAGATGCGGACTTTCATGGCCACTTTTTACCAGTATAAAAAATTTCAGACAATACAGACCTGGCCTGAGCTAAAAAATGCAGGCAGGTGGTCGGGGTGAGAGGATTCGAACCTCCGGCCCTCTGCTCCCAAAGCAGATGCGCTACCAGGCTGCGCTACACCCCGTTCCGGCCAGTATAACATTATTCAGGACGTTTATTATTGAAATATTTGTCGCTGTAAACCATGTCGCCGGCATGAATGCCCAGTTTTTCAGCTATCCCGCCCTTGATTTCAATGACCCGCGAAACAGGCCCGTTGGAAGGGATGCGCGTCAGGTCGCGCGGCACGGCGTCATGGTGGACCCGGTGAATGGTTCCGTCGCCCCTGACAAACAGCATATCGAGAGGTATCAGAGTGTTTTTCATCCAGAAAGCATGCTCGGCCTCATCATCAAAAGCAAACAGCATGCCCTTGTTGTCTTCGAGGGTGGTCCTGTACATGAGACCCCGGATTTTCTGAGCGTCCGTTACCGGAATCTCAACGGTAAATTCATGTCGGATGCCATCCGACGTCTGTATGACAATGGTATCGATCGGCAGCTCGCGGGCACAGGCGGCGGGCGCAACCGCAAGAAGAAGGCAGAGAAAAAAAAGCGCAATCCTGTGATGCATTATTTCCCGTCTAACCTCAGGCCGCTTTTTTAAGCGCGGCCAAAAGAGTTTCATCGGTAATCATTCCCAGGAAACTATTGTCTGATGGGTTGGCGACGATTACGGGAGCGCCCTGACCGCACACGGCACGGATAGCGGATTCCAGAGGGCTATCCTGTCCCACGGTCTGGAACGCGCGGCGCATGACATCAGACACGGGTGTGTTCATGAGTTTTTGCAGCCGCTTTGTAATGCCGGGTGCGGACGGTATCGTGACATTGATACGGGCATCATCCGGGCCGACCGCCAGCGCTACCGGCAGGGTTTCTTCCAGAAGGATATTTATGCTGAAGAGGCCTATAACTATATTCTGCGCATCGAGCACGGGGACGCAGACGGCGCCGGCCTTTTGCATTTCCTTGAGAACATGCTCCACGGTCTTGTCTGGCTTTGTCGTAAGGGGATTTTTGATGAGAGCGTCTTTGCAGAGCATGGGCCGGAAATCTCCTTCAGGCTGAATATTCTTTATCTGTGGTTATAAATAACAGGTCGGGCTCAAATATCAAAACGGCAATGCATCAGATCAGCCTGCCATCAGCACAAAAAAAGGTCCGGAGACTTTGGGTCTCCGGACAAACGGCGGTAATAGAGGGTGTGTACCTTATTTATATTCCAATCCCGAAACGGATGCAAGAAAAAAAGATCGGATTTGAAGATTTTTTCGGTCAAATTCGAAGCATTCCAAAATATTGGAAAGAATAATAATAAAAAAAAATAATATACTTAAATAAATGAAATAAATCTTTCTTACCTTTTAATATCAAAGATTAAAACTGGCTCGTTTTACGAAAGTTTAAGCATGATATTTATATTTGTTTTTTCTTTTTGATGAAATGTTACTGTACCAGAATAGAAAATTCTTGAAATCGTGGAACCGATGGTAAAGTACAAAAGTTATATACTTTCACGTTCTGGTTGCGATCGGCATAGAGTTCTCTTTTCGTCCCCAATCCGCCCATGACCCATCGTATAGGGTCGCCAGCCTTTTATTGATTCTGTAAAATCCAAAAGCGAGGACGCAGGCTGTTATCCCGCTGCCGCAGGTAACAATGACTTCATCTGCTCTCTCAGCATCGCCAAAAAGGGGTCTGAGTTCGGCGGACGATTTCATTTTTCCGGTCGCGGGGTCCAGCAGAGACGGAAAGGGAATATTCACACTGCCCGGGATATGGCCGCTGGCCAGTCCGGGTCGGGGTTCGGGCGCGGTGCCGGCGAAGCGCTCAGCGCTGCGGGCGTCCAGCACGCAGACGCCGGGTTTTTGCATCGCCGTGGCCAGCTCCGCCGCACGGCTTTTGACAAGGGCTGGCGTAAAGCGGCTTTTGAAGCGGCCGGGCGTGGCGTGCGGCGGCGTGCCGGTTGTGACCGTCAGTCCGGCCTTTTCCCAGGCGGGCAGTCCCCCGTTGAGAATACATATATTCTCATGACCGAAAGCACGAAACATCCACCAGACGCGGCAGGCCGCCATGGCTATGCCCGTCTGGCCGTAGACGACAACAAGATCTTCGCTGGAAATTCCCATCTGCTCCACCGCGCGCTCGAATTCCGCGGGGGCAGGCAGCATGTGAGGCAGGTCGGTGCTCTGGTCGGCCACCTCGTCGACATCGAAAAAGACAGCCTTGCCGATACGCCTTGTTTCATAGCCGGCGCGGGGCGACGGGCCAGAAAGGGCGTAACTGGCATCCACAAGCCTGGTCTGTCCTGCCAAAACCGGGTCTTTCAGGATCTCCGCGAGTTCTTCGGCCTCTATCAGCCCGTTTTCAGCGTAATTTTTCATGACTTTTCACGTCGCCATAATGTAAACATAAAATCAAGACAGATAAAGGGATGTATGAATAAAAGGCAGGCTATGAATGGCAACCGCAAAACCTGAGCGCGACAAAAGAAAACCGGTCGAGTTTTTTCTCGATATGGACGGCGTGCTTACCCGCTGGTGGGAGCACGCGGAGCAGGCCTGCGCGCACATCCCCGAGGATGAGCGGGAGGAGTATTACCATCAGCTCGGCCGCACCTGGTGGAATACCATTCCGATGCATGACGGCGCGCGCGCGCTTTATGACGGCCTGGCTTCTTTAAGCTCTGTGCGTTTTCTGACAGGTGTCAAACGCAACCCCGGCGG
>JANWLB010000112.1 GCA_025451095.1 Alphaproteobacteria bacterium | reverse complement strand
TCCGAGAGCGTATCGCCGATCAGGTGCCTGGCAATGCCGGTCTTCGCGGAAAGAACATCTTCAATATGGCTTTCTGTAACCTCTTCGGAGCCCAGGGCCATGGCGCGGGCCGCCGCCGATTCAAGGACGTCCAGGGCGCTGCCCGGCCGGGCGATTGTGGCCAGATGGCGATCAGCCATCTTGATTGTGCGTGCCAGAAGATCGTCACTAACTGATATGCCCTGTTCTTTCTTCAGGGTTCTGGCTGTTTCCTTAAGGCGCTCAAGCGTGAGTTCAAAGCTCAGTGGTTCAATTTTCTGTGTCTGGAAACGGCTCATCAGATCAGGGGATTCTGTCGCAGCCTTGTAGTGCTTATCTTCCGACATTTCAGCTACAATTCGCAGCGTTTTGTACTCCTTCATCATCGCGGCAATCAGATCGCGTGCTGTTGATATGGTGGAGGAGCGGGCAATGTCATCCATTTCATCTATATTCAGAATGATCTGCGTTCTGTTCCTGGCGTTGTGTTCGGCGGTCTTTTCCAGGATGTAGTGGAGGCGTTCGAAAAACTGATCGTAAATTTTTGTTTCGCCGTCCTCTTCTTCCTTTTGCCCTGTTCCGGAATCGGCGCGCAGGTCGCGGATTTTAAGGCGGACGATCCGGGCATCTTTCAGCTGAGCCGGAACCCTGCCCATGACGATATCGTGGGCAAGTCCTTGCGTGATGGCCGTTTTGTCAACGCCCTGCTTGCCTAGAAGTAGGGCACAGGGCCCGCTCGGCCGGATTAAGGAGGCCTTCAGGTCAGTGACGTCGTCGTCCCGGCCAATGGCGGGAGGATAGTCGTTGAGGAGGGCTCTTGCCGTGATGTCTTCTCCGTAGCGGGCCAGCATCATCATCAGCCGGGGATCAAGTTCGGGTTCGTCCGTTTTTTCTTCTGCTTTCTTTGCTTCGGCTTTAATACGCTTTTGCTCATCAATCCAGCCGTTATACATCTCGCTAAGAGAAGCAGTGGCCGATTTTGAAAACATCTCAGCTACAAGAGCTTCTTCGTTGGCAAAAAGGTGCGCCATATCGTTTGTGACCACGAACCAGTTTCTCAGCAGGGCATGGGAAAGCTCCTGCGATATGCTGTTGAGAGTGCAGCTCAGGAACTCAGGCATCACCTGGCCCATAACGAGCTTGCCTCTTTTTTCTTCAAGGCCCGATCTGAGTTTTTCTTCCGCCTCTTTGCGCTTCAGTTTGAGCCCATCGCGGTTGAACATCATGTTCTGGTAGAATTCGACCGGGATTCTTTTTTCATCGAAGGAAGGATCATCGCGGCGGACGGTCTCGATCATCCATTCAAAGTTTTCCATCAGGTCATCCATCGCGATCTGGATGAAATTGCGGCCTTTCGTGACGACGGACGGGGCGTGTTCCAGCGCAACCCGGATATCCTCAGTCTGCATCAGCTTGATGATCAGCTGGGAGAAATCATGCAGATTGGTTTGAAATCTTTTATGGCAATCTTTGATGTGTCGGTCGTTCGACGCAGTGGCCATTGCAGGTGCTCCCTGATACTCCGCTTTTTTTCAGATTTATGTTTAAAATAAAGCAGAGTTTTCCAGAAACATCAAGTATTAAGAAAACAAAACCCTTTCAGAACAAGGCCAAAAAAACCTAGGTTTTATACGCCATCGGGGCAAGAGAGTCCGTTTACAAGCGGGGAAACTTGACTATAGTGTGGGCTTCAATCGTTTTCAGAAGGGGGATTTTGCAAGTGGCAGGCAGCGTGAACAAGGTCATTCTGGTGGGTAATCTGGGGCGCGATCCCGAAGTTCGAACCATGCAGTCCGGCGACAAGGTTGTTAACCTTTCCGTGGCGACATCGGAAAGCTGGAAGGATAAGGCCACGGGCGAACGTAAAGAGCGTACCGAGTGGCACCGCGTGGTCATATTCAACCAGGGCCTTGTGACGATTGCTGAGCGTTATCTGAAAAAAGGCGCCAAGGTCTATCTGGAAGGCCAGCTGGAAACACGCAAATGGACCGACCAGGCCAGCGGCCAGGACAAATATTCGACGGAAGTCGTTCTGCGTCCCTTCCGCGGCGAACTGACGATGCTCGATTCCCGTGGCGGCGCGGCCGGCGGCTTTTCGGACAGTGGCGGATCGTATGATTCCATGCCGGCGCCCGCCAACAGTTCGCAGCCCGTCGACGCGCTTGAGGACGAGATCCCGTTCTGAGTGGACATTAATAAATATTGAGGGAGTGTGTGGTTATGAAGCGGATTGGCGTATGGGTTCTGGTTTTTTGCATTTGTGTGGCGGCTCTGCCGGCCGGCGCACAGGAGGCCGCGCGCTCCGCCGATTATCAGCAGCGCCTCGAACTTGCCCGCAAGATGCATGAAATACGGCCGACAAGCCTGCAGGTACAGGCTGCCGTTGACCGTGCGGCACGCACGGTGCCGGAGGCCGAAAAAAGCGTCTTTAAAGAAAAAGTCATGGCATCCATAGACCAGAAAGTTCTGGAAGATATTTCAGTCAAGGCGATGGCCGAAGTGTTCACGGTGCCCGAGCTTCAGCGCATGATCGACTATTTCAGCACACCGGAATCGCGCGCCATCTCCCAGAAAACGCCTCTTTATCAGGGCATGATCCAGCCGGAAATCACCAAGATGCTCGATGCGGCCCTGCTCAAGATGCGCCTGGGTGGCGGTGGTAAAGGCATAGGCATAGGTCAGCAGCCTTTGCCGCAGAGCGTGCCACCCAAGGCGCCCGCCGTGGGAAGGCCGGGAGCGCCGTCCGTGCCGCAGGTCGCACCGCCCGCTACGGCGCCTGGACGCTGATCACGGTGCCGGAGAGGCTCTTTCCGACATCTTTTCAAGATTTCTGATTCGGCTTTCGTTTAGCGGGTGCGTGCACAGCAGCCTGTTGAGAGGCATGGCGATGTAGTTGAACAGGGACTCGAGGGCCGGGGCTGAATTTCGTATCCGGGCTTCAAAATTTTCCCCGAAGAGCTGTCGGCAGGGTGAGGAGGGGATCCCATATGTTTCTACCTTATTCAGCGCGCTTGCCAGAGACTCCGGGGCGCGAACCAGATCCGCGCCGCCCTGATCCGCTTCGTGCTCCCGTTGTCTTGCGGCATAGCGCGACAGAAAGAGCATGCCACAAAGGGCAACGGCCTTCATAAAAGGGTTTCCCGGCAAAAGATAACCGCATGTCAGCGTACTCAATAGAGCATTGGTCGTGGCAAAAGCCGAGAGCGTTGTGCATGCCCTTAAATCCCTGAAATGCCTGTTTGCAAGATGCATGATTTCATGGCCGAGGACGGCTTCCTGTTCGGCAGGTGTGAAAAAAGCCTTTTTGCCAAAACAGTCCGCTCTGAGGCTCATGATGTTGTTGTCAAAAAAGACGACGGCAAGGCGTGAAAGGTGATTTTTGGTGTGATAGACAACGTGCAGTTTTTCAATCCCGGCTTGCCGGGCAAGCTGTCTGGCCACTGCGGTCGTATCGCCGTGCGTCTTCAGATAGGGGGTCTGGGTGAAGCTGTCGCACCAGGCCGTGTAAGGTTTTTTTCTTTCTTTGCGGCCTTCAGCCAGACAGGCAATGATAAGAGAAGCCATTGCCGCTTCGGCCGCGACCGGAGCGGTCAGCGCGGCGGCGCCCATCATCCCGGCAACGGCCAGAACCTGCCTGATTTTGAACCTGTTGTCTGCCCAGAAAGCCATGCCGCACTCTAGGCCGCCCCATAAATTATGTCAACAAAAAGCACCCGGGATTTGTTGTGATTTTTTGGACTTTTTGCCCCTGAAAACATTGTTTATGCCAAGGAATCCTGCTACTAAAAGGCTTCCATTTTAACCCTGTCAGAGCTGTATAAAAAATGAGCGAAACCACGGCGTTGCCGCCTTCCGATATGCCCACCATTCCTCTCGAAGAGGAGATGAAGAAGTCATACCTCGATTACGCCATGAGCGTGATCGTGTCGCGCGCGCTGCCCGATATACGCGATGGTCTTAAGCCCGTGCACCGCCGCATTTTTCACGCCATGCGTGAAGGCGGATATAGTTCCGACAAGACCTATAAGAAATCCGCCCGCATCGTCGGTGACGTCATGGGTAAATATCACCCGCATGGCGATTCCGCAATTTACGAAGCCCTCGTTCGTATGGCGCAGACATTTTCCTTGCGCCTGCCGCTGGTAGACGGCCAGGGTAACTTCGGCTCACTGGACGGCGATCCGGCGGCGGCCATGCGTTATACCGAGGCGCGTCTGGCCAAGGCAGCCGAGGCGCTGCTTGAGGACATTGACAAGGATACCGTCAACTGGCGCCCGAACTATGACGAGACAACGGTTGAGCCTGAAGTGCTGCCCGCGCGGATTCCCAATCTGCTGGTCAATGGCGCCGGCGGCATCGCCGTCGGCATGGCGACCAACATTCCGCCGCACAATCTGGGCGAGGTCATCGACGCCTGCTGCGCCTATATCGAACGCCCCGACATCACTTCCGAAGAACTGACCGAGTTCATTCCTGGCCCTGATTTTCCGACAGGCGGGCAGATACTGGGCCGCAACGGCATTCGCAGCGCCTATCTGACAGGCGGCGGATCCATCGCCATGCGCGCCAAATGCTCGATCGAGGATATGCGTGACAAGCGCGAAGCGATTGTTGTCCACGAAATTCCCTATCAGGTGAACAAGGGCACGTTGCTTCAGCGCCTGGGCGAAGTCGGGCGCGAAAAGATCGTCGAAGACATCTCCGAGATCCGGGACGAATCCGACCGCGAGGGCGTGCGGATTGTGATCGAGCTTAAGAAGAATGCAAACGCCGACGTGGTTCTGAACCAGCTTTACAAGCATACGTCGCTGCAGACCAGTTTCCCTGCCAACATGGTGGCGCTTAATCATGGCCGCCCCGAGATGCTGCGCCTGCGCGATTTTATCTCGGCCTTCGTGAAGTTTCGCGAGGAAGTCATTACCCGCCGTACGATCTTCGATCTGGGCAAGGCGCGTGAACGCGCGCATATTTTGGCTGGTCTGGCCGTGGCTGTCGCCAATATTGATGATGTCATTGCGCTGATCCGCAACGCCAAGACGCCGCAGGATGCCAAGGACGGGCTGCTGGCCCGCAAATGGCCGGCAAAAGACGTGGCTCCGCTGATCGCGCTGATTGACGATCCTGAGCATGCGGTCGCCAAGGACGGCACCTATAACATGTCCGAAGCTCAGGCTAAGGCCATTCTCGATCTGCGTCTGCACCGACTGACCGGGCTTGAGCGCGACAAGATTGGCGATGAGCTCAAGGAGATTACCGATAAAATCGCTGAATTCCTGACCATTCTCGGCAGCCGCGAGAAACTGCTGGGAGTTCTGCGCTCTGAACTTATCGACGTCAAAGACAGGTTCGGCACGCCCCGCCGCACCGAGCTGCTGGAGAATGAATTCGAGCAAGATATCGAGGAACTGATACAGCGCGAAGATATGGTTATCACCGTCACAAACGGCGGTTATATCAAGCGTGTGCCCCTGAACACCTATAGGGCGCAAAAGCGCGGCGGCAAGGGCCGCACCGGCACGGCACTTAAAGAGGAAGATTTTGTCACCGACCTGTTCGTGGCGGCAACGCATACGCCAATCCTGTTCTTTACCTCGCGCGGCATCGTCTACAAGATGAAAGTCTGGCAACTGCCTCTGGGCGGTCCGAACACGCGTGGCAAGGCGCTGGTCAACCTGCTGCCGCTGGAGCAGGGAGAAAACATCTCCGTCTATATGCGTCTGCCGGAGAATGAAGATCTGTGGGACAAGCTGGATATTATGTTCGCTACCAGCCATGGCAGCGTCCGGCGTAACAAGCTTACGGATTTCAAGAACATCCGTATGTCCGGCCTGATCGCCATGAAGCTGGAAGAGGGCGAGAAGCTCGTCTCCGTTAAGATCGCGACGGAGGAGGAGGATGTCCTGCTTGCCTCCCGCATGGGCAAGGCCATCCGCTTTCCGGTCACGGATATTCGCGTTTTCGCAGGCCGTACATCGACCGGCGTGCGCGGTATCAAGCTGGCCAAAGGCGATGAGGTTATTTCCATGTCGATCCTGAAGCACGTTGAGGCTTCGCCGGAGGAGCGCACTTCCTATCTGAAGGCCGCCAATAAGCAGCGCGGCACTGACGAGGAAGGTGTGGAACTCGAAGGAGGCGATGTTCAGCTCTCCGAGCAGCGTTTCAAGGAGCTGCAGGAGAAAGAGCAATTCCTCCTGACCGTTACCAACGGCGGTTTCGGCAAGCGCACATCATCTTACGAATACCGTGTCTCCGGCCGTGGCGGTCAGGGCGTTGCCAATATGGGCCTGACCAAGAAGAACGGCGGCGCTGTTGCCGGCGCCTTCCCTGTGACGGATGATCATCAGATCATGCTTGTCACTGACGGCGGCCAGCTGATCCGAATCCCCGTTTCCGGCGTCCGTTTCACTGGTCGTTCGGCGCAGGGCGTCACTCTTTTCCGGGTCGCTGAAGGAGAGGAAGTCGTATCCGTGGCATGGCTGATTGATGATGGGGACGACGATGCCGTCGTCGATGCCATCGAGCCTGTTGCAGAAGGCGATGTCACCCCGGGCACTCACTAGATAGACCGGATGCGCATCAGATACGCCAAAGCCTACGCGGATGTTAGTGTCAGGTCGTCTGATATCGATGGACGTGGCCTGTTTGCGAATTCCAACATAAAGGCCGGAACTATCGTCACAGAGCTGACAGGACGCGCTGTTCGGGGCAAGGATGTAGACTGGCACAGTTGCGACAAGGGAATCCTGCAGATCGATGACGATCTCTATCTTGAAGAAACCGGAAAGCCGGACGATTATATCAACCACAGCTGTGAGCCTAACCTGGCCTTCAATGAGGAAGGTACGGCGTTCTATGCCCTGCGCGATATTCAAAAAGAGGAGGAGCTGTTCTTCGATTACAGCACCTGCGAAAACGATCCCGAATGGAAGGTGCCCTGTCTTTGTGGAACGCCGTCGTGCCGCAAATTCCTGACTGGGTTTTCACGTCTTGATGCCAGGACCAAAAAACGACTTCTGCCTTATTGCCTGCCCTATATCAAAAACAAAAGCGGCCTCTGATCGTCTCCGATTTTCCTCGTTATGTATCTTCTTTAGGCTTTTTTAATATATCTCGTGCTTGATTGAGCAGTCCGCTGTGCGGAGGCTCCGGCCCCGTATAGACATAACAAAAAAAGGACGGCGTAAGGGAAGGTTTATATGCTTGAACATATGGGAGACGACTATGAGCCAGGAAAACAGCCGCCGCGCCGCATCGGACACTTCGTCCCTTACAGCGCATTTTGAAGAAGAAGCCGCCGCTTTTGCCGGTGGCAGCGCCAAAAGCGCCAAAGACGACTTTGTCAAAGTCAGCACAGGAAACCCGCTTCTGCATGAACTGGTCGACCGCCGCATTGTGCGCCTGACCGGTCCGATCGACGATGGAGTGGCGACGGCCGTGATCGCCACGCTGCAGCTTCTTGACGATATGGAGCCGGGCAAGGATATAGAGCTGCGGATCAATTCACCGGGCGGCAGCGTAACAGCCGGGCTGGCGATTTATGACGCCATGAAGTCACTGCGCAGCGACGTACGCACGGTTTGCGAGGGGCAATGCGCCTCGATGGCAGCCGTCCTTCTGGCCGCGGGTACGCCCGGCAAGCGTGTTGCGCTGCCCAGCAGCCGGATTATGATCCATGGTCCCAGCGGCGGTTTTCGCGGCACGGATATCGATATGAACATTTATATAAATGAAATGCAGCGTCTCAAAGGCATCATGATCGAGATCATCTCACAATATACGGGAATGGACGCAAAGCGCGTCGAAAGCCTTATGGAGCGCGATAATTTCATGTCCCCCAAAGAGGCGAAGCTTCTGCGCGTGATCGACGAGATCCGTGAGCCACGCCATAAGCCGCCGGCCAACGACAATCGCAATACGCCGGCGACGGGGTTAGGGTCTCAGGTTTCGGCGCAGCCGGCCACGCCGTCTTTGCCGCCGGTGCCGAACGTAGTGCCCGGGTCACCGACGCTTCAGTAGGCGGGACGTTCAGAGGTCGTCATTCCGGCTTTTCTTGCCGGTCAGGGCGCTGATGATTCCATGAAAGGTGCGGGCTTCCTGTTCCGTGATATCCGCGCGTGCCAGAAGGTTACGCAGGTTGCGGACCATGGTCGGCCTCTGATCGGGATTGCGAAAGAAATGGCCGGATTCCAGCTCCGTCTCCAGGCGTTCAAACAGTTCATTCAGCTTTTCATGCGTTGCCGGGGGGCTGTCGCCGGGGAGCGTGCGGAGCGGCGCATCGGTCTGCGTCTGGAACCATTCATAGGCCAGAAGGAGCACGGCCTGCCCCAGATTGAGAGATGAGAAATCCGGGTTCACCGGAATGGTCACGACGCCGTGTGCCAGTGCCACATCATCATTAGTCAGGCCCGTGCGCTCTGCGCCGAACAAGATGGCCGTGCGCTGCCCGCCTTGCGCGCGTTTCTCGACTTCGGCGGCGGCGCCGCGCGGCGTGAAGACAGGCTTGACCATGTCGCGCGGACGGGCGGTTGTGGCCAGGACGAAGTGAAAGTCGGAAATTGCTTTTTCTACCGTATCGAACACGGGGACCGGCCCTATTTTTTCAAGCGCGCCGGTGGACATGGTGTCGGCACGTTCGTTCGGCCAGCCATCACGTGGCCGTACAAGGCGCAGTTCGGTCAGAGCGCAGTTATACATGGCCCGGGCGGCGGCGCCGATATTTTCGCCCATTTGCGGATCGACAAGAATGATGGCGGGCCCGGTCGTCATGTCGGATCAGCCTTTTTTAGCGCCCTTGATGCGCTGCGCCTTTTCGCTTCTAAGCAGCGTATAGATATAGCTGTCGCGCAAGGCGTTATAGGAAGCATCGATGATGTTGCCGGATACACCGACCGTGTACCAGCGGTCATCGGGATTTTTGCGCGAGCCGCTTTCAATCATGACGCGGGTAAGGGCGGCCGTTTCCTCCTGGGCTTTGAGGATGCGGACCCGAAAATCCAGAAGATGAACATCTTTCAGCGCGGGATAGACAGGCTCCAGCGCTTTGCGCAGAGCCTTGTCCAGGGCGTTGACGGGGCCGTTGCCGTCGGCGACGCTGTGTTCCAGCCTGTCATTGACGCGTATGCGAACCCTGGCTTCGGACTCGGTGGTCAGGGCGCCGCGTGCATTGTATCGTCTTTCATCCGTCACAGAAAAGCGTTCCAGCAGAAAATAATCAGGCACTTGCTCCAGCGTCTGGCGCGCCAGAACCTCAAAAGAGGCCGGCGCGCTGTCATAGGCATAGCCTTCGAATTCCCGCTGCTTGACGATATCGACCAGGTTCTGCACAGATTCATCCTTTGGATCGATGTTGATGCCCATGTCTTCGAGCTGCGCCATGACATTGGCCCGGCCTGCCTGGTCGGAAACGACAATCAGACGTGTGTTGCCTACGAGCTCCGGATTGATGTGTTCGTAGGAGGCGGCGTCCTTTTGTACCGCGGAAGCGTGCAGGCCCCCTTTGTGCACAAAGGCGCGTTCGCCGATATAAGGCGCGCTGGTGTCGGGCGCGCGGTTGAGCATCTCATCCAGCAGGCGGCTTAAGGGACGAAGTTTTTTAAGATCGGAATTTTCAAGGCCGACATCGTAGCCCATTTTGATCATCAGGGTCGGGATCAGGGTGATCAGGTTGGCGTTACCGCAGCGTTCGCCCAGACCGTTCAGCGTGCCCTGTACCATACGGCATCCTGCCCGCACGGCGGCCAGCGTGTTGGCAACGGCATTGCCTGTGTCGTCGTGTGTGTGAATGCCCAGGCGGTCGGACGGAATGATTTTGGCAACCTCTTGGACGATCGGCTCGATTTCATGGGGAAGGGTGCCGCCGTTGGTATCGCACAGGACGATCCAGCGGGCGCCGCCTTCATAAGCGGCTTTCAGGCATTGCAGCGCGTAATCCCGGTTGGCCTTGTATCCGTCGAAGAAATGCTCTGCGTCAAAGAGGGCCTCTCCTTTTCCGGCGGCGGCGGAAATGCTGTCGCGGATGCTGGCCAGATTTTCTTCGGGAGTTATGTTCAGCGCCACTTTCACGTGAAAATCCCAGGTTTTGCCAACAAGGCAGAACGACTCCGCGCCGCTGTTCAGTACGGCGCTCAGGCCCGGGTCGTTGGAAGCGGAGCGGCCCGCGCGGCGAGTCATGCCGAAGGCGGTCAGGCGGCTGTGCCTGAATTTCGGCGGCCGGGCAAAAAAACTGTCGTCGGTCGGGTTAGCGCCGGGCCAGCCGCCCTCGATATAATCGATGCCCAGATCATCCAGCGCGGCGGCCAACGTGGCCTTTTCCGTCACAGAAAAATCGACCCCATGTGTCTGCGCTCCGTCGCGCAGGGTCGTGTCGAAAAGATATATCCGTTCGGGTGTTTGTGCCATGCAGCGGAGAATGCTATAGTCAGGGCCGGATAATCAAGAAAAATCAGTAATATAACGCGATTTGGCGGGGCTTCCCCGCTTTCTCAGGCCGCTTTTTTCAGGCGGTTCAGGGCTTTTTCCCGGCCGATCAGCGGCAGAAGGACGGCCAGTTCCGGGCCATGATCCATGCCGGTCAGTGCTTTGCGCAGCGGCATGAACAGGTCCTTGCCTTTGCGGCCGGTGGCGGTTTTGACAGCCTCGGTCCAGCCTTTCCATGTCTGATCGTTCCACGGCGGCGGCGGCAGAAGGCCGGCGGCCTGGGTGGCGAAACCGGGGTCCTCGATCACCGGCTCGACAGGGCCGTTGGCAACACGCCACCACTCCCTGATGTCTTCAAGTTTGGTCAGGTTGGGCCGCACTGCAAGCCAGAAGTTTTCATCCAGTTCCTGCATGCCCATACGGGCCAGGCGGACGTTGACATTTTCAAAAGGTGTCTGGTGAAGGATGCGGGAATTCAGGCGCAGCAGCTCCTCCATATCGAATTTCGGCGCGCCCTTGGAAAATTTTGACAGATGAAAATTGCCAATCAGGGGGTCGAGGCTAAGGAACGGCTCGATCGGATCGGCGCTGCCCAGCCGGGCCAGAAGGCTTATGATGGCCATGGGCTCCAACCCTTCATTTTCGCGCAAATCCTTGACGCTCAGGGAGCCCAGACGCTTGGAAAGCTTGCCGCCTTCGATATCCGAGATCATGGGCAGGTGGGCGAATTCCGGCGGTGTACGGCCGATGGCCTTGAACATCTGGATGTGCGAGGCCGTGTTGGAGACGTGGTCTTCTCCACGTATGACGTGGCTGATATCATAGTCGACATCGTCGATGACCGAGCACAGATGATAAAGCGGGCGGCCGTCTTCGCGGATCAGGACCGGGTCGGACATGGCCGCGCCGTCGAAGCGCACCGCCCCACGGACCAGATCGTTCCATTCAATCGGCTCGTGATCCATTTTGAATCGCCAGTGCGGCTGGCGGCCTTCGGCCTTGTATTTGTCTTTTTGTTCCGCCGTCAGATTCAGGGCGGTGCGGTCGTAGATCGGCGGCTTGCCGCGGGCAAGCTGTGTCTTGCGCTTGAGAGCCAGTTCTTCCGGCGTTTCATAGCAGGGATAAAGCCGTCCGTCGGCCTTTAGTTTTTTAATGACTTCCTCATAACGGGCGTTGCGGTCGCGCTGGCGGGTCTTTTCGTCCCAGCTCAGCCCCAGCCACATCAGGCTGCTTTCGATATCTTCCTCGTATTCAGGCTTGCAGCGTTCCGTGTCGGTATCGTCAATCCGCAGCAGGAAATGTCCGTTAGTCTGGCGCGCGAACAGCCACGTGACGATGGCCGCCCGCACATTGCCCGCGTGCAGGTATCCCGTAGGGGAGGGCGCAAATCTGACTTTCGCTTTCATAGCGTTATTAGGGCCTTTCACTTTTCAGGAGGCGCGGTACGAGAGTGCCTCCTGACCTTTGTGAATATACCTTTTTTCTTTATTTTTCAATAATTTTCATGAAAAGGTTGGTCAGGGGATAACGCCGGTCGCGGCCGAAGGCGCGGCGGGTGATCTTGACGCCGGGAGCGGCCTGGCGGCGCTTATATTCAGCATTGTCCAGCATCTTCCATATTTTCAGGACGGTGTCGCGGTCATGACCGCGCGCACTGATATCGTCCAGACTCATGTCGTGCTCAATCAGGCATTCCAGAATGGGATCCAGCTCCTCATAGGGGGGCAGCGTGTCCTGGTCGGTCTGGCCGGGTTTCAACTCGGCCGTCGGCGCGCGGGTCAGAGAACGCTCGGGGATGATGCTTCCGGCAGGACCCAGCGCATGGTCGGGCTTGTGCTGGTTACGCCAGCGGGCCAGCTCATAGACCTGCATCTTGTAGATGTCCTTCAGGGCGTTGAATCCGCCACACATGTCGCCATACAGCGTGGCGTAGCCGACGGCCATCTCTGATTTGTTCCCGGTGGAAAGAACCATTTTTCCGGAAGCGTTGGACAGTGCCATCAGGATCAGGCCGCGGCAGCGGGGCTGGATATTTTCATGAACAATACCGGGGGCGTCGGGGCTTAAATGGCCGCGCAGCTCTGCCTCAAATGAAGCGACGGCGTTTTCTATGGGTATGGTATCGAGCGTAATGCCGATATTTTTTACAAGCTCTGCCGCGTCCGCAACGCTTTCGCCGGAAGTGTAGCGCGAAGGCATCATGACGCCGTGCACGGCCGAAGGCCCCAGCGCGTCGACGGCAATGACGGCGGACAGGGCGCTGTCAATCCCGCCCGAAAGTCCAAGTATGATGCCGGAAAAACCGTTCTTGGTGACGTAGTCGCGCAGGCCGGTCATAACCGCCTGATAAATAGCCTCGGGCTTATTGTGCAGAGGCGTTATCTTGTCGGTCAGGCACAGCCATTGTCCTGCCGGTGTTTTTTTCCATGCGGAATGGTTAACATCCTCGACGAATTCTTCCGCCTGAAGAATAAGATCGCCTTTATCGTTCAGAATGAAAGAGGCGCCGTCGAATACCAGCTCGTCCTGCCCCCCGACCTGATTGACGTATATGAGAGGCAGGTCTGTTTCGTGGACGCGTGCACGGGCAAGCTCAAGCCGCTGGTCGCTTTTCGTCACTTCGTACGGGCTGGCGTTGACGACGACCAGCATCTCGGCTCCTTTTTTCTTCAGGTGCCGGGCGGCATTCGGCGTCCACATATCCTCGCAGATCATCAGGCCGATCCTGTGGCCATTCACAAGGACGGGCGTGGGGAGCGGACCGGGGGCGAAGAGGCGCGCTTCGTCGAAAACGCCGTAATTGGGAAGACTGTGCTTTTTGACGGTGGCAATGATTTTTCCGCCGCCGATCATATGCAGGGCATTGTATGTCTTGCCGTTCTGCCGCCAGGGAGCAGAGACCAGAAGGCAGGTTTTGTATTGTTTCGTGTCGGCGGCAAGCTGGCGGAGCGCTTCGTCTATCTGGTCGAGGAAATAGGATTTGAGCACAAGATCTTCCGGCGGATAACCGCACAGCGCCATTTCCGGAAAAACGATCAGGTCGGTGCCATCGGGGGCCGCAGCCGTGGTTTTCCTGATTTTGTTCAAGTTGAAGGCTATGTCGCCGACGACCGGATTGATCTGGGCCAGGGTGATGTGCAGCGACGCGGTCATGTGAGCGCCTGTCTATTCGGCTGCAACGGCGTCCTGTCGGTTCAGAGGACGGCTGGTGCGCAGGGCTTTGAGCTCATCGGCGATAAGAAAGGCGAGCTCCAGGGCCTGGTTGGCGTTCAGGCGCGGATCGCAATGCGTGTGGTATCGATCGGAGAGGTTTTCTTCCGCGATCTTTTCGGCGCCGCCGGTACATTCCGTGACGTTTTGCCCGGTCAGTTCCAGATGTATGCCTCCCGGATGCGTGCCTTCGGCGCTGTGAACAGCGAAAAAGCCCCGCACTTCTTCAAGAACATGCTCGAACCGGCGGGTTTTGTAGCCCGAAGATGACTTGATCGTATTGCCGTGCATCGGATCGCACGACCAGACCACATTCCAGCCGCTTTCCTTGACCGCGCGCACGAGCGGAGAAAGTTTCTGCTCCACCTGCGCGTGACCCATGCGGGAAATCAGGGTCAGGCGGCCAGGCTCGTTCTGCGGGTTAAGAGTCTCAATCAGCTTCATCAGCGTGGATGTATCCATGTGCGGGCCGCATTTCAGGCCGAGGGGGTTTTTGATGCCGCGGGCGAATTCAATCTGTGCGCCGTCAGTTTGATGCGTGCGGGCGCCGACCCACAGGAAGTGGGCAGAGCAGGCGTACCAGTCGCCGGTCAGGCTGTCGACGCGGGTCAGGGCCTGTTCATAGGGAAGGAGTAACGCTTCGTGCGATGTGTAAAAATCAGTTTCACGAATGGCCGGGATCTTGTCGCCGGTCAGGCCGCAGGCCGCCATGAAGTCCAGGGCTTCGTCGATCCGCGTGGCCAGGTCTTCATACCGTTCGCCCAGCGGGCTGTCCTTTACGAAGTCGAGATTCCATTTATGGACGCGGTGAAGGTCGGCATAACCGCCGTGCGCGAAGGCGCGCAGCAGGTTCAGTGTCGCTGCCGATTGGTGATAGGATTTAAGCATGCGCTGGGGGTCCGGTTCACGCGCGGCGGGTGAAAATTCAAAACCGTTGATATTGTCGCCCCGGTAGCTGGGCAGGGTGACGCCGTTCTGGGTTTCAAAGTCATCTGAACGGGGCTTGGCGAACTGCCCGGCCATGCGCCCCACCTTGACTACCGGCACGGCGCCGGCAAAGGTCATGACGATCGCCATCTGCAGCAGGACACGCAAACTGTCGCGGATCTTGTTGGCGCTGAATTCGGCAAAACTCTCGGCGCAGTCGCCTCCCTGAAGCAGGAAAGCCTGACCCGCGCTGACCGTGGCCAGATGAGTCTTGAGGTTGCGGGCCTCTCCGGCGAAGACCAGTGGCGGCATGGCGGCCAGTTCGCTTTCGGCGCGGCGCAGGGCTTCGGCGTCCTTATAGGCCGGTAACTGTTTAGCCGGTTTATTGCGCCAGGTGTCCGGCGCCCAGGTTTTCGTCATGAAGATTGCTCCGCAGCAAATGTGTCAGACCAATGGTTTATGAAATTATAAGCCTGGGCGCAAGTTTCAATATGGCCCGACAAGGAGTCCGACTGGCGTGGTTATGGACCCGGCAGAGGATAAGCGTTACCATGTAGGAGCTTACCGCTTGCTCAGGGAAAAGCCGGAAAGGAAGAATTTGTGTCGCGGGATTCGGTGCTGGAAAAGGCTGATTTACAGACAGGTCTGCCGGCCGATGTCCTGAAAAGCATCGAGGATATGGCCATCCTTTTCGATACGGTTGAGCCCGGTCCGTCGCCACCAGGCACTGATTTTGAATGTCGAATCAGCACTGTAGGCGCTGCTCTCAAGGCGGACTATGAGCGCCTGGCGCCGCATCTTGACCTGCTTTTGGGCGAAGACATTACGGAATATGGAAGCCGCACAGCGGCGCTTTTTGCTTCCTGGCTGGCAGAGGGCGGCTGTCCTTCTTTGTCGGCGCTGGCGGCGCATGCTGTCCATTATTTTGATCTGGACGAAGACGATGCCGTTACAAGGGGCCTGTTTATGGCAGCTCTGATCGGTGAAACCCCCAATGGCCTGCAGTATCACGGCAACGACCATTATCGCAAAGTCCTGTTCCACGCCATCCGCATGGCGGCCACTCATAACAATCTGTTCGAGGGAACGGATATGGCGCTGGAGCCGGAGCAGGTTGCTGTTCTGCTGATCGCGGCCTGCATTCACGATCTGGGGCACCAGGGTGGCGACAATCTCAGGGGCGGTGTTTATACGCCTGGCGCCATGGAGCAGATATCGTTCGATCTGGCGCGCCCTTATCTGGAGGCGACCGGCATGGATTCGACGGCGCTGGGCGAGGTCGAAACGCTTGTATTCTGCACAGACATTACATTCTTCGCTGGCGATAACAGCCCCTGCCTGCGCATGAAAAAAATATACAAGCATTATTTCTGGGAGGATAACAGCGAGGACATATCCATCATGACCATGGGCAAGCTGCGCCGCTTTGATGAAAACCCCTCTCTTGTGCGCGCGGCCATGATCCTGCATGAAGCAGATGTGGGCACTTCGGCGGGCCTGACCTACGAGCAAACCATAATTGAAACCATAAATATCATGGAGGAGCGGGGGCTGAAGACGGCCGGGCCGCGCACGGTGTTGGCTTTCCTTCGAGAGCAACTGGGCGAGACGTTTTTCACAGAGGCGGGCAAGCAGCTATTTGGTCCCGGAATGAGCCGGATTATAGCCCGCGCGGAGCAGGACATAAAAGGCGAACGCCAGAGTTTCTATGTGTGAGCCGTAATATCGGCCTCGGACATCCACCGCCTGTGCAGCCATAACCACTGTTCCGGCCTTTCCCTGATCCAGCTTTCAAATACCCTGTGTGTGTCTTCGATTACATCGGCCACGGCCCGCGGCGTGCCGTCGGCATTGTAAAGGGTTGCGGGCTCGAAGGCCGTGATGCGGAAATGGGCGCCCTTGAGGCGCTCGACGCGGGCGGCGATCAGAGGGCATTTGAATTTTTGCGCCAGGTGGACGAAGGCCGGGCTCGTCATGGCGGGCTGTCCGAAAAACGAGGCCGGTATGCCTTCGTTGTATTTCTGGTCTATAAGAATGCCGATATGATCGCCTTTTTTCAGAGATTCCAGAAGCGCGCGCATGCCTGTTTTGGATTTGGGAATGGTCGATATCCTGCCGTTGAAGCTGCGGGCGCGATCCAGCAGGTCCGCCACCCAGGGATTGTTGGGGGCGCGGTAGACGACCTTGAGCGGCAGATTCATCTGGAACAGGGCTGTTGTCGCCGCTGTTTCCCAGTTCGCCAGATGCCCGGAAACAAGGACGATCGTTTTTCCCTCGGCCAGTGGCCGGGCGATAAGGTCGCGATTGATAATATCTACACGCGTGCGCGCGATTTTCTCGAGATGCGGGTATTCGGCGATGACGCGGCCCAGATTATCGTACATGCCAGCCAGGATGATGCTGTATTCCTCATCGGTCCGCCCGGGCAGGGCGCGGCGCAGGTTATCAAGCGCCTTGCGGGAGACAGCGAGGCGCGGACCAACGTTGCATCCGATCCAGCCGCCGCAGGCCGACGCCATATCCAGCGGCATTAAACGAAATGCCAGGAACAGGATATTTACAAAGAGAGCTTCAAAAAAATATCTGATCTGCTTCATGAAAATTATTTCTGTTTCAACCTGTCTTTCAGGAAGCGTCGCACATCCTCTGGCGTTTCCCATTGAATCTCAACGGGCAGGATAACCGGTGCCTTACGCCACGGAAAGCCGGCAGGCAGGCGTACCGCATCTTTTTCCGTGGTGATAAGGCGTGCCCCGAGGGTGGCGGCAAGGCGGTCGAGGCCGTCAAGCTCCCCTGCTGAAAAGGCGTGATGGTCAGGAAAGCTCCGCCAGTCCGCCAGCGAAAGGCCAAGCTGCTCCAGAGTATTCTTGAATTTTTCGGGCCTGCCGATGCCTGTGAATCCCACATAGGGCGTATTTTTATCGAGTCCGGCGGCGTGCGGACGGAGATGCGCCTGCCAGACCGGCCTCCCGGCGGGAAGGTGTTTGCGGATATGGCGTGTATCCGGACCGATCAGGACAAAGACGTCGGCTTTTTCAAGACCGGTTGACAGCGGCTCGCGCAGAGGGCCGGCGGGCAGAAGATGCCCATTTCCAAATCCGCTGCTGCCGTCGATGACGATCAGGCGCAACGTTTTCTCAAGGCTCGGATTCTGAAGCCCATCGTCCATGATAATAAGGTCGTGGCCGCTTTTTTCAGCCAGCTGTGCGCCTTTCCCGCGGTTGGCGCTGACGATGGTGGGCGCGGCGCGGGCCAGAAGAAGCGCCTCGTCGCCGGCGGTTGGTGCCGTGTGCCGGCCGGGGCTGACTTTCACCGGTCCTTTGAGGCAGCCGCCATAGCCGCGCGTCAGAAAGCAGGGTGCCTTGGCTGAATTCAGCGCCTGAATTTCTTTTAGCAGGGCGAGGGCAACCGGTGTTTTGCCGCTGCCGCCCGCGACGATGTTGCCGACGCACAGAACAGGCAGGGTGGAGCGGTAGGGCGACGGGCCGGTCTTCTGATGCAAGGCATGAAGCCCACGATAAACGAGGCTCAAAGGAGAAAGCAGAGCCGCCGCCGCGCGGCTGGAGGGCGCGGGTGGATCGCCATACCAGAAGGTGGGTGTTTTGAATTTCATGCGGCCTGGCTTCCGGGAGAACGGGCTTTGGCTTTTTCAAGCCAGGGCGTGAGCGCGCTCAGCACATGATTGAGAGCAAGGGCGCGCTCCTGTGCAAAGGACTTTCCATTCTGCTGCAGAGCCGAGAGGGATTGCGGGTCGCCCAGCAGGCGCTGCAGCTGTCCTTCAAAGTCCTCTTCGTCTTTTAAGCGCAGGGCTGAGCCCGCCTTGTTCATGTCTTCAAAAATTTTCTGCAGATTCTGAACGCGCGGTCCATGCAGTATGGCGCAATCCAGTTGCGCGGCCTCGATCGGATTGTGGCCGCCGCCACCATCCGCGCTGAAAGAGCGGCCGATGCAGGCAACGGGGACAAGCCGGTAAAAAAGCCCTAATTCTCCCAGCGTGTCGGCAATATAAAGATCATCGCTGGCGCGCGGAGGAACATGAGCCTCGGTGCGAAGACTGAAACGCAGATTACTTTTTTCGCACAGGGCGGTGATTTCGTTCCGGCGTTCGGGATGACGGGGCACGATAATCGTGAGCAGCCCCGGAAATATATTTTTAAGATGGGCGTGGAGACGGAGGGCAAGATCTTCTTCGCCTTTGTGGGTGCTGGCATAAAGCCAGACCGGGCGACCGCTCAGAGATTGCCGGAGGGCGGCCAGCGCGCTGTCATCGCAGGGCAGAGGGGCTGCGCTGTATTTCAGATTGTCGGTTGTGATTACATTCTGTGCGCCGAGCGTCCTGAAGGCGGCGGAGTCGTCTTCTGTCTGTGTCAGAATTTTTGTGAATGCACCAAGAAGAGCGCGCGCCATTCCGGCGGCATGTTTCCATCGACGCAGCGAGCGGGGCGAAAGCCGTGCATTGACGAGAAAGGCCGGTATTTTCCGTTGTTCAATTTCGCCAAGCATGGCGGGCCAAAGCTCGGATTCCATCCAGATCGCAAGATCGGGACGCCAGTGATCGAGAAAGTTTTTGACCCAGGCAGGATGGTCGAGGGGGTAATATTGGTGAAAGGCGCGCGCCGGAAGTCTTTTTTGCATAATATTAGCAGAGGTAACAGTGCCCGTTGTTACAAGAATATGGGCGCCGGGCAGCCGCTCCAGCAGGGCCTCAATCAGGATCAGAGTGGATTGTGCCTCGCCCACGCTGGCGGCATGGCACCATATAAGCGTGCCGGAGGGCCGCTTTAGCGAGGCCAGACCTTGGCGCTCGCCCATACGCTGTGGATCTTCCTTGCCCTTTGCCGCGCGGCGGCGCAGCATGGTTTCGAGAAGGGGCCGGCAGGCGGTCATTAATAAAATGTAAAGCCTGAGCATTAGAATATCGTTTGCTAACCTTATATTAGAGCTTTCCGCGTAGGGTAGATATAGGCTTTCAAAGGGCCATTTGCAAAGTAAACCTCATTTAATACGACGCTTCAGGAGCCGGAATTGGCACGCCGCATTTACTACTCAAATCCGAAACGGATGAAGCTGACGCAGGATGCGCTCTCGCAGATGCGTCAGACGCGCAGCCTGATCGACCCGGATCTTCTGGAGCGCGCGCGGCAGGTGATTGCTGAGCGGGCCTCGCGTCAGGGAATTCAGATGAACAAGCCGGATACTTCAGGCAAAATTCCCGTCGATCAGGTCAAGAACCTGGCGATCATCAAGAAGCTCATCGAGCTCAAATCGGACGATAACTCCTTCCAGAAGCGCCTTCTCGCCTTTTTTGCCGATTAAGGCGCCGTGTTCTTTTTCAGGGCGCGGGCCACTTCAGGCGGCATGTAATTTTCATCATGCTTGGCCAGAAGCTCAGTCGCGATGAAAACGCCATCCTTGTTCAGGCTGCCCAGCGCGACGACGCCTTTTCCTTCATGGAACAGACCCGGCGTGATGCCTGTATAGGAAACCTGCAGGGTCTTTCTGAGATCCGTGACCTCAAAGCTGATGGAGGGCCCCATCTTTTTTACCGAGCCCTCGACGACCAGGCCGCCGAGCCGGAACGGGCGGTTAGGCGGGATAAAGCGTGCCTGTGCGCCGACTATATCCGAAGGACTATAGAAGAAAGTCACATGATCGCGCAGGGCAAACAAGGTCAGGGCCAACGCCACGGCAATGCCGCTGAGGATCATGAGAATGGCATAGAGACGTTGCCGGCGGGGAGTCATGAGGAGGTCTTGCCGCCCGTCAGATTTTCAAGTGTGCGTTTCAGGCGGAAATAGCGACGGATGCTGAAGCCGGCAAATCCCATCAGGACAAGGGATGTCAGGGCATAAGCGGCCCACACGAAGGGGGCATAAGAGCCTTCCGGGAATTCTTCAAACATGATTTCTCCTTATGCGCGCGATGTCCAGTTTGCGGCTGACGATCTCGCTTTTGAGGCGCAGGACGGCCAGCGCGATGAACAAAGACAGATTGGCGCCTGCCATGATGATCAGGGGCTGCAGCATCGAGCCGTCGATCGCGGGCTCGGCGATACGCGCGAAGCTGCTGATGCTGGCTGGCTGGTGCAGCGTATTCCACCAGTCGACGGAAAATTTGATCACAGGCAGATTGACCGCGCCGATCAGGGCCATCCAGGATGCGGCCCACAGGCCCTTGTCCCGGTTTTCAAAGGCGTCGGCGGCGGCCATGATGCCTATATACAGGAAGAAAAGGATAAGGACGGAGGTCAGGCGGGCATCCCACACCCACCATGTGCCCCAGGTCGGCCGTCCCCAGAGAGAGCCGGTGACAAGGCATATGAATGTAAAGGTCGCGCCCAGAGGCGCCGCCGCGCGCACGTAAAGCCCGGCCAGCGTGTGCTTCCAGATGATGTGGAAAAGGGCGGCCAGCGCCAAGCTTGTATAGCTGAGCAGCGACAGCCAGGCGGCGGGTACGTGGACATACATGATGCGCACGGCTTCCTGCTGGAGGTAATCAACCGGGGAGACGACAAGCGACAAATAGAACCCCCATACAAAAAGTCCCAGGGAAACGGCGCCGGCCAGAAACGCGACGGGCCCGCTCAGGCGCCTGAAGCGCGTCGGGTTGGCAAAGCCTGATAAAATGCCGGCTGCGGCGGTCATTCCGTTTGTCCTTTCAGTATGGCTCCCGTTACAAGCGGCACGACGGGAAGTGCTATGGCCAGCATCGCCCATAAAAACAGGAGCGGCCGATTCCACTGAGAAATATCATAGCTGGCCAGATCGATGGCGCCAGCTCCAAAAATCAGCACAGGAATATAAAATGGCAGAACGAGAAGCGCCAGCAATATACTGCCCTGCCGGGTGCCAAGGGAGAGGGCGGCGCCCACCCCCCCGATCAGTGTTAAAAGGACGGTCATGGCAGGCAGGACCGCGAACAGGGCGCCGAATATTGTTGAAGGCAATCCCAGCATGATGGCCAGAACGGGGCTTAAGACCAACAGAGGCAGCCCGGTGAACAACCAGTGCGCGCCCATCTTCGCCGCCGCGTAAGCGCCCAGCCGCGCAGGCGAGAGCGCCAGAAGGTCAATCGTGCCATCTTCGCTATCGGCGCGGAAAAGCGTATCAAGCGGCAGCAGCGCCGCAAGCAGGGCACACACGGCCAGAAGTCCGGGCGCGGCCTCCTTGAGTGCGGCAGTCTCCGGCCCTATCGCCAGCGGAAACAGCACGGCGGCGGTGACAAAAAAGCAAGGGGCGAGGAGTGTCTGGCTTTTGTTGCGCAGGCCTAGACGCAGATCGCGGCGTATGAGAGCGGTGAAGACGCTCATGGCCGCCTTCCGGCCAGGGACAGGACAGCGTGCGGAGTCCAGAATGCGGGCTGATGCGTGGCGATGACCGCCATGCCGCCGCGGGCGGTATGCTCCTTGATGAGGCCGCCAAGCATCGCGGCATTGTGGTCGTCCAGATTTGTCGCCGGTTCATCAAGCAGCCAGAGCGGCCGTTCCGCCAGAAGAATACGGGCCAGCGCAGCGCGGCGTTTTTGTCCCGCTGAAAGATGACGGACGGGCGTATTTGCCAGAGAAACAAGGTTCAGTTTTCCGAGCGCGGTAGCGAGGGCTTCGGTGCCTGCATCGGCACTACGCCAGAACTCCAGATTCTCAACGACTGTCAGCGCGGGCTTGAGAGCGTTTTCCGGCCCGATCCAGTGAAGGGAAAGATTCGGGGCGCTGTCCGTGGAGCTATCTTCCCAGGTGATCTCGCCTTTTGCCGGTGCCTGCAGCCCGGCCATCAGGCGCAGCAGGCTGGTCTTGCCGCTGCCGTTCGGGCCGGTCAGCGCGAGGAGCTGCCCTTGCGTCAGGGCAAAGGACAGGTTTTCAAAGACCAGCACATGGCCGCGCAGACAAGACAGGTTCTGGCCGGAAAATCGGAGCATGAAGGCTTTTTACAACCCGGGCAGGAAAGCGTCTACCGGGAACATCAGGCAATAGAAAAGACCGCTGTGGGAAGCAGCGGTCTTTAAGAAGGAGTTCAGTCTTGCTGTTAACCAACTGAAAAAGGGAGGAACCAATCTCTATTCTCAGGATCGCCCGGGAATGTGGCTAAAATAAGGGCAAATCCGCCCGAATTTAAGGTATTTCAAGGGGTTAGGGTTAAGGATTCCTTAACCGTTTTTATTCTTAATGCTTCATGGTAGAGTCTCTAGCACAGGGCTCCCTGCGTCTTTTACGCATAAATTCAAGAGGATACATCCATGACCCATACAGGACACGACACGCTCAAGGCCCGCAAAACGCTGACGGTCGAAAAGAAAGAATATGATTATTTCAGCCTTCCGGAGGCGGCCCGGGTCATTGGTGATACATCCCGATTGCCCTTTTCCATGAAGGTGCTTTTGGAGAACCTGCTGCGGTTCGAGGATGGCGTGTCCGTGACCGTGGACGATGTCAAAGCCTGCGTGGCCTGGTTGTCCGACAAGGGCAAGGCAGGGCACGAAGTGGCTTACCGTCCGGCGCGGGTCCTGATGCAGGATTTCACGGGCGTTCCGGCTGTCGTCGATCTGGCGGCCATGCGTGAGGCGATGAAGGCGCTGGGCGGCAACCCGCAAAAGATCAACCCTTTGACGGCGGTTGATCTGGTCATCGATCATTCGGTTATGGTCGACGAGTTTGCCAGCAAATTTGCTTTTCAGCGTAACGTCGAGATCGAGTTCGAGCGTAATGGTGAGCGTTATGCGTTTTTGCGCTGGGGCCAGCAGGCGTTCCGCAATTTCCGCGTTGTTCCGCCCGGCACCGGCATCTGCCATCAGGTCAATCTTGAATATCTGGCGCAGACGGTCTGGGTTGAGCAGGATGAAAATTCAGGCCGCAACGTGGCCTATCCTGACACGTTGGTAGGCACCGACTCACATACCACCATGATCAACGGCCTGGCTGTTTTGGGCTGGGGCGTCGGCGGGAGCGAAGCCGAGGCCGCCATGCTGGGGCAGCCGGTTTCGATGCTGATTCCTGAAGTCGTCGGATTCAGGCTGTCCGGCAAGCTGAAGGAGGGCACGACGGCGACCGATCTGGTTCTTACCGTGACGGAGATGCTGCGCAAAAAAGGCGTGGTTAACAAGTTCGTCGAATTCTATGGTCCCGGCCTCGACAACCTGACGCTGGCCGACCGCGCGACCATTGCCAATATGGCACCCGAATATGGGGCGACCTGCGGATTCTTCCCCATCGATGCGGAGACTATCCGGTACATGAGCTTCTCCGGCCGTGATGCGCATCGCGTGAAAGTGGTCGAGGAATACGCGAAGGCGCAGGGCATGTGGCGCGATTCATCGACGCCCGATCCCGTCTTTACGGATACGCTGGAGCTGGATATTTCAGCCGTCGAGCCGTCGCTCGCCGGGCCGAAACGCCCGCAGGATCGCGTTCTTTTGTCTGCGGCGGCACCGGCCTTCAGGAAGTTTCTGACCGAGGGCAACGTTCCTGCCAAGGAAGCCGCTGTCGAAGGCAAGGATTACAAACTCAAGCACGGCGATGTCGTGATCGCGGCTATTACCAGCTGCACCAACACATCAAACCCGTCTGTCATGCTGGCGGCGGGTCTGGTAGCCAAAAAAGCGGTCGAGAAAGGCCTTGCAGTCAAGCCGTGGGTAAAAACCTCGCTGGCGCCAGGATCGCAGGTTGTTACCGATTACCTGGAGAAAGCCGGTCTGAACAAGCATCTTGACCAGATTGGCTTCAACCTGGTTGGCTATGGCTGCACGACCTGTATCGGCAATTCGGGCCCGCTGCCGGATCCTATCCGGGTGGCTGTGGAAACCAGTGATTTGACTGTGGCGGCCGTGCTTTCGGGCAACCGCAATTTTGAAGGGCGTGTCAGTCCGCAGGTCAAGGCCAACTATCTCGCCTCGCCGCCGCTGGTTGTTGCTTATGCGCTGGCCGGTAACATGAATATCGACATCACCAAGGAGCCTCTGGGCACCGGCAAGGATGGCAAGCCCGTCTATCTGAAAGATGTCTGGCCGACGAACGAAGAGATTCGCAAGGCGGTTGAAAGCTCGCTCACCCCGGCCATGTTCAAGTCGCGCTATGCCGACGTGTTCAAGGGGCCGAAAGAATGGCAGGCCGTTAAGGGCGGTTCCGGCGAAACTTATGCGTGGGACAAGAAATCCACTTATGTTGCCAATCCGCCTTATTTCGTCGGCATGAAAAAGACGGCCGGGACGGTATCGGATATCAAAGGGGCAAAATGCCTGGCGCTGTTTGGCGATTCCATCACCACCGACCATATTTCGCCTGCCGGCAATATAAAGAAAGACTCGCCTGCCGGAAAATATCTGATCGCGCATGGAGTCGAACCAAAGGATTTCAACTCCTACGGCGCGCGCCGCGGTCACCACGAAGTTATGATGCGCGGTACTTTTGCCAATATCCGCATCAAGAACGAGATGCTGGGAGGCATTGAAGGGGGGCTCACGAAATATCTGCCGACCGGCGAACAGATGCCGATATATGACGCGGCGATGAAATATATCGCGGATCGTGTGCCGCTGATCGTTGTGGCCGGAAAGGAATATGGCACAGGGTCTTCCCGCGACTGGGCGGCCAAGGGTACATTCCTGCTGGGCATCAAGGCGGTGCTGGCAGAAAGTTTCGAGCGTATTCATCGCTCCAATCTGGTTGGCATGGGCGTTCTGCCCCTGGTCTTCAAGGACGGCATGACGCGCAAGAGCCTGAACCTGACGGGAGAGGAGATATTCGATATCTCTGGCCTCGAAGCCGGGATCGCTCCGCGCATGGACGTAACCGTGACCATCACGCGCAAGGATGGAAAGAAAGAGGTGATCAAGGCGCTCTGCCGTATCGATACGCAGGACGAGCTCGGGTATTTCACCCATGGCGGCATCATGCACTATGTGCTCCGCCACCTTTCGCAAAGCGCAGGCGAAAAGGCCGCCTAGCCGCTAGTTTTCATAATTATTGATCAACTTCTTCTGTATTTACAGAAGAACTTGACATTTTGCGGGTCCGGCGCTGTACTGGCCTCAAATTATGACATAACGCGAATTATGACATAACGCGAATCAACGCGGCAGGTTGAGGGGACGAGGAATAAAGCGGCAATGAAGCTTCCTTTGAAACGGGACGATTTTCCTCAAGGCATCCGCGCTGTGACGGCCGCCGACCTGCCGGCATTGAACGCGCGCCTGAACCCGGGTCGCGACGGCAACAGTACCGATATCCGCTATGCGCGCCTCTCCGGCCAGCTGGCATTCCTGACCGGGCATGAATATGCCCACGACCGCGAGGGCCGTCCCTATACCCGCCAGGAATGGGAAGATGTTTTTCACAAATGCCTTTCGCATCTGAATGACGAGCTTCTCCTCGGGCTGGATGATGAGGTTATAAACGTACTGACGCTTTGCTATACGGTGTTGCAGGAGACTGTTCGCTATGGAGACGATCCCATGATCGGAAGCGTTCAGGGGGAAAATACGGCCGTTCACTCCCTGCATACGCTGCCGCAGGCCCTGTATGTCTATCAGTCCGCTCTTGAGGAATATCCGGCCCTGGCCAGGGATGCCGATTTCTTCCGCAATTTTCAGATGACCTGCCTGCTTATGGCGGTTCATGATCTGGGCGAGATGCTGGGCGAGGCGGGCAGCGTTTCCAATGCCGCTGAAGCCGGTACGTTCAAGGTCAAGGACAAGACCGAATATGAACGTATGGTCTTTAATTTTGGCGTGCGGCTGGCAATCCAGACCGTCACTGAAAAAAAGGACAAGAAAGAATTCTATAAGGCTGTCGATGCCGTGAAGGCGCTGACCAATGTCCAGAACCGGGGCATGATCATGTCGGACGAGCAGATGGCGCATGAGCTGGCGTCGCATCTTAAGGATGAAATCAGCTTAAGGCCGCGCGGTGAAAAGCTTTTTTCCTTCCTGCGCAGTAGCTGGGAATGGATTGAAGCGCCGGAGAAAAGCCCGCATCCGTTTCTGGGCTATTTGGCGACCGTTTGCGAGCGTATCCAGGGCACCCGCCATCTTAACCGTCACGTGAAGAATACATTCAGCCCTGTTAAAAAAGGCAGCAACGTGATCTTGATGACCACGTCGTCATTAATTCCCAGCTACCGGACCATGACGGACGCCGAGTACGAGGAGGGGCGGCTGGGCCATCTGTGTGCGGCGGTAGACAGGGGGTCCCTGGCGGAGCTTGCCGTGGCGGAAAAAGCCGTGGCCCGGACATACAGGACCCGCATCGGTTTCATGATAAACACGGCGAAAGCCTTTTTCCTCGACCCCTCGATCGAGGAGACGCGTCTTCATAAGGATGGAACCCCCTACACGCTGGAGGAGGCGAAGAAGCGCACCCGGGAAATCGCGCTGGCCGGCCGCATTGCCCGCCTGGAAGGCGGCGCGCTGCGTTTCTATGCCCAGCAGCAGTTGGCCGGTTCTTTCAATGCGAAGGCCTTGTATACAGGCTGGACGGCGATGACATCTTCGCAGGCGGTTTCGATGTACGAGCGGGCGATAAGGACGAAATATCTGCCGGCCCTGATTGACAGAGGCGATGGCCGCATGGTCGGCGAGGTGCTTTCCCGTGACCGGCCCGCTGCTCTGACCGGCGCACCCGATTTTCCTCTGCAGGAAAAAGAAAATGTAGAGCATGCGGTAAGACAGATTCTTGACGAGCTGAGGCTCCGCGCCTGATTTATTTTTTTCCGGCCTGCTCCGCGAATATTTTGCGCGCGAAATCCTCGGCATCGCTGATCATTCGCGAAAATTCGGGACGTTCAGGGCGATAGGTGACGTCAAGCAGGCTTTCAAACTGGGAGATCGCGGTGTTCAGGCGTCCCAGCTTCTGGCCCGCATCTTCCGCCTGTTTGGCTTCGGGCGATATGCCGCTGATCATCTCGTAGAGGATCTTTTTGCGTGTCATGCCGATAAAAAAGGCCAGCTGTATGCCTTCGAGAAAAGCGGCGGCGGCGCTCAGGCAATTGGATACGCGCACCTCATGGTCGTTTTTCTTGTGGGCTGTCAGGTTGAACGTCGTCGTGCGGCTGGGGCCGCGTACAATCACGCCGCACTTGCCCTCGAGCGGCGTTACGGCCAGGATCAGGGCGATGTTCGAATCGTGATCGATGGTAATCAGGCGCCCGGCCTGTTTAAAGGCGTCCTGTGCGACGCTTACCGCCTTCTCATAGTTGTCTTTGTTGCGGGCATCGCATTGCTCAATGATATCGAGAAAAGGATGCCGCTCGATCGCGCCATCCTCGAATATAACCCGGCCCTTGTGATAGATCGCAACCCAGCGGTTCGGATTCCATTTTTTCTCATATCCCCTGATCAGGGTTTCATAGGTTTCATGCCAGTCGAAAGGCTTTTTGCGGCCGAGAAGAGGGCCGTTCTCCTGAAACTCGCTGGCGATCTGGGCGCCGATGCGGGCGCACATATGCATGTTCTGGGCGCGAATGATAAAAGTCTCGATAGTCTTGCCGTCATCGCTTTTCAGGGGCAGGGATAGCCGGTTGCTCAAGGCGACGACGGGACCCTTGTCGGAAAGATCCGCCGGCATGGCGTCGTAGATCGTGAATTTTTCCCGCAGGAGACTGGTGTTGAATTCCGGCATGGGCTTTATGAAATTATGAGTATATCAAAGGCTTAAAATCAATAAGTCCATTCTATCATACATAGGCCCAAGTCTGAATTTCTATCTGGCGAAGCGGTTTTGTGCCTGCGGCAGAAGCTTTTCCTGTCCGGCGGCATCCAGGGTACGGCTCAGAGCGGCATAACGGGCTTCCAGCCGTTGCCGTTCTGGCAGGTCAGAAATCCAGGCGGCGCGCAGGCGGTCCGCGAACGGATCGCTCATACGGCGGTTGAAGGCGCGGGTCATCGTGCCGCGTTCGCCTAGTTCAAAATTTTCATTGCTGCTTCGGCGGTCAGTCCAGATCTCGTCGGTGATATCAGCCACAGTGCCCCAATCCATACCCTGCGCGGCGGCGGGCATGTGCAGGGCCTCAGAAAAAGCCTGGCTGAGAAGACCGCCGGTCAGGCAGTCCAGAAGCAGGCTGCCCATCAGGCCATCGTGTGAGCCCGGCGCAGTGCCTCTTGAATCGGTTTTGACGAAAAGCAGGCCTCTATGGTCAGGTCTGTCAGGATTAGGCGCCAGCGCAGCCACCTGCCGCTCTACACCCCTCATGGCGCCGGTAACAGTCAACCGCAGTTTGTCCGAAGAATTATTGTTGAAGTCTCTTTTCATTGAAGCGGCCTTGCCTTTCGTCAAGACCACTATAAGGAGGCGGGGTAAAGGCGGGCTTAATTATGCAATCAATTTTATTAATAAAATCAATATGTTGCTATAATTTTAGTAAAATTGAATCTTTTGGTATGGTACGTGTTATGAGGTACAAAAAGATTTTTCTTATTTTTTCTTCTGCTGTCGTCCTTGCGGGATTGACCATGCTTCTGATTTCGAATGGGAAGGAAGGCAAGCCAGACAAGCCAGACTTTTCCGTTTATTCTTCCAAGGAGGTCTGTGAGCAGAAAACAGGGAACTCTTGTGATTTTGTAATGTGTGATTACGTACCTGAAGGTAAAACTTTTGAAGATGTCTGCGGAAAAAATTTTCGGAAGGGGTGGACGCCGGCAAAATCATCTTCTGATGAAAAAAATCCTGATGATTAAATCCAGCGGCGGACTTTCGCTTTGTAATCCAGATACACGGTGCCGAATTTTTTCTCCAGATATTCTTCCTCCGGCGTGATGACTTTCGTGCGGATCACGTAAATCAGCGGGGCAAGGAGCAGCAGAGACCAGCCGGAATTGAACATCAGCGCCAATCCTGCATAAAGGATCGCGCCGCCCAGATAGATGGGATTGCGGCTGAAGCTGAAAGGCCCGGATTCCACTATGCAGGTCGCGGGCCGGTCAATTCGTAAATTCGTGCCCTTGATGGCAAAGGTTTTGATCGCCCATGTCACGAGCAGGGCGCCAAAGGCGGCGATGAACATGCCGAAAAAGAACGATGTCCAGAATTCGAACGGATGAAGCGGCACTACAAAGTTGACAATAATTCCGGCCAGCAGAGTCAGGCCCGCCAGTTTCGGGGGAATGATGCGGATGGCGGGCTTGTCTTTTTCCTTGGGTATATCATCGGTCATGGCGGTCTCCGTGCGGCGTTGTCCCGTTTGCAGTATAGCAAAAAGAACGGCCGATGCCAGAAGACACGGCCGCCCGGCCTTTCAGGCTACATCGATCAGGATGATTTCAGCTTCTTCGCCCGGCGCTGTCACGGTAATACTGTCTGTATCTGTAATTTCCGCGCCGTCACCCTTTTTAAGAGTCTTGCCCTCGATCGTGACTGCGCCTTCGGAGACGAGCAGATAGCCGTTGCCCTGGAGTTTCTGGGAAATCGAGGCGCCTTTTTTCAGGCGGCCGCCATAAAGGGCAGCATCTGCGTGAATAAATAGCGCACCCTTGCCCTCGTCCTCCTTGCGGCCGGAAACCAGAAGCGGCAGGGCGTCATTCGCAGGCTCCTTGGGGAAAAGGGCGCTATCCCAGCGCGGCTGTACGTTTTTTTCGCGCGGAATGATCCATATCTGATACAGGCTGGTGTCGCTGGATTCTTTGTTGTGTTCCGAATGCAGGACGCCCGTGCCGGCGCTCATGACCTGAACATCGCCGGCTGCTGTGCGGCCTTCATTGCCCATCGAATCCTTGTGCGTGATCGCCCCGCTACGCACATAAGTGATGATCTCCATATTTTTATGCGGGTGCGTGTCGAAGCCATTGCCACCCCTGACAATATCGTCGTTGATGACGCGCAGGGCGCCAAAGCCCATGCGGCCGGGGTTGTGGTAGTCACCAAAGCTGAAATGGTAGCGGGCCTTCAGCCAGCCGTAATCGGCCTGACCGAGCTTTTCATAGGGATATATGTGAATCATGGAAACTTCCTCCAACCAGATAATATAGGACATCTCTAATGCAAGTCACCCCCGCCGGAGATTTCTCAGGGGGCGGCGACTTCCCTGAGCGCCTGCCGGTAAAGGCGGTAGGGCGGGCGAGTGGCACCGGGATCGCGGCTGACCATATGGCGCATCTCCGAGAGTTTCAGGAGCGGGTTTTCAAGCGCCGGGTCGAGGCTCTTGCTGATTTTATCTTTCATCTCAGGAAGATTCTGGCACAGGCTTAGATCGCCATCTTTTGATTTGAGGCGTTTTCCACTTTTCTTAAACCGGGCTTCCAGGAGTTTTCTCTGGCGATCCATGCTGACCCGCATTTCTTTTTTCGTCTGCTCGCGCGCCGGCTTGTCGTCGCGGCAGGAGGGTGGAACGCGGGCCGACATTTTGTTGTCTATCAGCCAGGATACAACCTCATATGATTTTTCTATGTCTGCATCCGTCTGCTTTTGCAGCTGGTCGGCGAAAGCCTGAACGGCTTGAATTTCTTTCGGATAATGCCGGGTGCACAGATCTTTGTAATTGTCGAAGACGGCCTTGAAGCCGAACATGTCATGGACGATAGGCCAGACAGAGGCGATCTCTTTCTCGTAGGCGGTAGCGCACGAAGGTTCCTCCTTTTTGCCGTCGTCCTTTGCTGCGGCCGGGAAGACCAGCAGCGCGGTGCTGATAAGAAACAGGCCTGATCTAAGAGCCGGGTGCATGTTGCTCCATCTTTCTGCGCGTGATCCAGAAGACTTCATCTGTGCTGTTTTCCGTTTCCAGCCACAAGAAGGGCAGGTGGGGAAAGGCCTGCTCAAGAGCGGTGCGGCCGCGCCCGGATTCACACAGAAGGCCGCCGCGCTCTGTAAGATATTGCGGCGCTTCCCTCACTATCCGGCGCAGGATGTCCAGCCCGTCCGTGCCGCCGTCAAAAGCCAGATTCGGCTCATGCCGGTGCTCGGCGGTGAGGGCGGCCAGGCCTTCGACATCGACATAAGGCGGATTGGTGATAATCAGATCGTATTTTTTGCCCTGTAGCGGCGCGAACAGGTCGCCTTCAAACAGAGTGATGCGCGCCGTCATGCCGCTTTCTGTAACGTTTCTGCGCGCAACCGCCAGGGCATCGGCAGAAAGCTCCACGGCATCGATGCGGGCGTCTGGAAAGATATGCGCCGCCAGAATGGCCAGACATCCCGACCCCGTGCACAAATCCAGAACAGTAAGGATGTTGCCCGACATGCCTGGCGGTGAAAATCCGCCTTCGGTATATAAAAGTTCACCGATGAAGGAGCGCGGCACGATCACGCGCTCGTCCACGTAAAAGGGTATCCCCTGAATATAAGCCTTGTTCAGAAGATAGGAGGACGGTTTGCGCGTGGCGATCCGGTCGGAAACGGCCGCGGCGACGGCTTTTTGCTGCGCCTCATTGAGGCGGCGGTTTTTACGTTTTTCAAGACTGTCGATGGGCAAACCCAGAACTTCCAGCACGATGAAGGCCGCATCGTCGAACGCGTTCGACGTACCGTGGCCATAGGAAAGGCCGGCTTCCTCAAAGCGCCGGGCGGCATCCTGCACGACGTCAAAGACAGTGGCGGGGGGGCGGCGCGGGACGGCCTTTCGTAAGGAAAAGGTATGACGGTAAGCGGCCTTCATGATGCCTTCATATCACACCAGGCCCGGCGGGTTCATCTTTTTTCAGGTCAGGGGCGGTCTGTGCCGGAGAAGGAATATAGCTTTCGGTCAGGGAAGGGGCAAAATACTCAATCCCTTGGATATAAAGCTCGGCCCGGCGGCGGGCGAACGGAGACATATCGTCACCGTATTTTCTCAATGTGCCCTGTACCGCCAGAAAGGATAGCCGCCCTATCGAGTCATCTTCGGTCTTTGGGGGCGTCAGGTCGGGAGCTATTTTTCGGGCAACCTGAAGGGGTTTTGTTTTTATCGATTCCAGGTATCTGGCGATATAGCCAACAAGCTCCTTTCTTGAATCCACGACGTCTTTCATCGTCGGAGGAGGCTTGCCGGAGAGAGAGGCGTCAATATGCAGAGCCAGGTCATGTGCATAGCCAAATTCCGTGCTCCAGATATTAAGCGGTGATACGGCACGGTAATAAAGAACCATTCTTTCAATGCCAACGCTTTCAGTGCTTTCATTCATGAATGTGAGGGCACCCATATCAGAGTGGAGCTCTGAATCGTAGCTTCTCCCGGGCGTATCGTAGGGGCCATATCCTGCCGCATTTCTCAGATTTTCCGGCAGGGCGGAGGACAAGCGCGAAATTGTCGCCAGCGTTTCCCTGACCGGGTGGCAATGTCCTGTCTCGTGAGTAAGGGTATAAAGCCATGCATCCTTGTCATTCACAGGCAGGGGGCGGATCGCCTCGCGCCTGACATGCAGGGTGTCGGCAATTTCCTTTCTGAGATCATAGCTCTCTTTTTTGGGCACCCAGATGTCGCAGCCGGCCAGGGCAACCGTATATCCGGGGAAGGAATGCGCGTTATAATAAAGAGACGCGGCAATACCAAGAAGGGTCGGCGCATCCGTCAGCGCATATATTTTATCCAGAGTGCCGCGGTCTTGCGGCACAGGCCGGACGAAGGCGGGTATGCGGGGCGTGACGGCGGCAACGGCCTTTTCATTAAATCCTTCCGCCAGCAGATAATCCCGGGGGCTGGGATAAAGGATCAGGCCTGCGCCCAGATGCAGGGCCTGCTGCGCCAGGATCGCCGCCGCCAGTCCCCGCAGCGATGTCGGGCACAGGTAGGTTTTGACAGCTTTGAAAAAGGCTCTCCCCAAACTCATGGTTATGTATAACAAAGACGGGAAAAGAGCGCAAATTTGGAGAAAGCAGCGCGCCGCGCGGCTATTTTTCGTCGCCCATTTTCAGGGCGGCGATGAAGGCGCTCTGCGGGATTTCGACCGTGCCGTACATGCGCATTTTAGCTTTGCCCTTTTTCTGCTTTTCAAGCAGCTTGCGCTTGCGGGTGACGTCGCCGCCATAGCATTTGGCGGTTACGTCCTTGCGCATGGCGGAAATATCCTCGCGGGCGATGATCTTGCCGCCAATGGCGGCCTGCACGGCGATTTTGAACATCTGCCGGGGGATCAGCTCTTTCAGCCGTTCGCACAAATGCCGTCCGCGCCGTTCGGCCTGGCTGCGGTGGACAATCATTGCCAGGGCGTCGACCGCTTCCTGATTGACCAGGATATCCATCTTTACAAGATCGCCTTCCTGGAATCCGTCCATCTGATAGTCAAAGCTGGCATAGCCGCGGCTTATGGATTTAAGGCGGTCATAAAAATCAAATACCACTTCGTTCAGCGGCAGGCGGTAGACCAGCATGGCGCGATTGCCGACATAGGTCAGCTCTTGCTGCACGCCGCGCCGTTCCTGGCACAGCTGCAGCAGGCCGCCCAGATATTCGTCGGGGGTCAGGATCGTGGCTTTGATCCACGGCTCCTCGATTTTGGTGATGCGCTGCACTTCCGGCATGTCGACCGGATTGTAAAGTTCAAGATGATCGCCGTTGGTCAGGCTCAGGTGGTAAACGACGCTGGGCGCGGTCGGGATCAGCTCCAGATCGAACTCGCGGTCCAGCCGCTCCTGTATGATCTCCATATGCAGAAGGCCCAGGAATCCGCAGCGGAACCCCATGCCCAGCGCCTGGCTGCTTTCAGGTTCGTAATGAAGCGCGGCGTCATTAAGCTTCAGTTTACCGATCGATTCCCGCAGTTTTTCAAACTCCGAGGAATCGACAGGAAAAAGCGAGCAGAACACCATCGGGATACTGGGCGCGAAGCCGGACAGGGCTTCGGCGCAGGGTGTGCGGTCATCGGTGATCGTGTCGCCCACACGCGTATCGGAAATGTCCTTGATCGCCGCGGTGATGAATCCCATCTCGCCGGGGCCGAGCTCGTCCAGAAGGACGCGTTTGGGCGTAAACATACCGACCCGGTCGACCTCCCGTGTCGCGCCGGTGCCCATAAACCTGATTTTCTGCCCTTTGCGAAGGCGGCCGTCGACCACCCGCACAAGAATGACGACACCCAGATAGGAATCATACCAGCTGTCGACCAGAAGGGCCTTGGTGGGCGCATCGACCTGGCCCTTGGGCGGCGGCAGGCGTGTGACGATAGCTTCGAGCAGCTCTTCGATGCCAATGCCGGTTTTGCCCGAGCACAGGATGGCATCGCTGGCATCCAGACCAATGACATCTTCGATCTGGGCGCGGGCTTTTTCCGGCTCGGCGGCGGGCAGATCGATCTTGTTGATGACCGGGATGATTTCATGATTGTTGTCGATGGCCTGATAGACATTGGCCAGAGTCTGCGCCTCTACCCCCTGACTGGCATCGACGATCAGCAGCGAGCCCTCGCACGAGGCAAGGCTGCGGCTGACTTCATAGCTGAAATCGACGTGGCCGGGCGTGTCCATAAGATTGAGCTGATATTCGATACCGTCCTTGGCCTTCCAGGCAAGGCGCACGGTCTGCGCCTTGATCGTGATGCCGCGTTCGCGCTCGATCTCCATGTTGTCGAGGACCTGTTCTTTCATCTCCCGCGCTTCGAGACCGCCGCATGTCTGGATGAGTCGATCCGCCAGCGTACTCTTGCCGTGGTCGATATGGGCGATGATCGCGAAGTTCCTGATCTGTGAAAGCGGCTTGGTCATGTTGTCCCGGTAGCGTGTACAGGCTAGTTGTTTGATCAATATTGTGCTTTTTGTCAAGGTCATTCCATAAAACGGACCGATTTCGGGTTTGTAAGAAAACCAATTCCGTTTACAATTTCCGGACATATTACGGGGGCAGGGCAAATGAGGGTCAGAGGAGCAGAATTAGCCTTGGCGGCAGGGGTAGCCCTGATGTTCGGCATGATGTTCATGTTTTCCATTTCCAAACACATGAAAAACGACCGGACTCATGCCCCTGATCATCGGGGGCAGACGCTTGAGGCCATCGTCGGGCAGACTGTCGCGGGTTTTGAAAAAGAGGCTGAGGCGCTGAAAAGCCAGAGCCCGTCCTATCAGAGGCAGTTGAAGAACGAGAGAATTCTCAATCTTCTGCTAACAGGACAATACGCAGAAGTTCAGCGGTTGATGATTGAGGAGAAGCAGCTATTGCCGGGGCGTCTGTCTGCGGGCACGGCCGTGGCCGTCCGTCACTGGATCGATGAACTGGGCATACAGATGAAAGATATCATGCCGCATTTTGACGCGTGGGTGAAAGCCTTTCCCGACAGTGCCGTTCCCTATACGGCGCGGGCGGTTGCTTATTATTATTATGCCTGGAAGCTGCGTGGCGAGGGCTATGCTTCAGAAACAAAAAAATCAAACATGCAGAGCTTTCATGCGCTGCTTGAGATTGGCAATGACGATATCATCAAGGCCCTGAGCCTCGATCCCCGCGAGGGCGTGACACAGGAATATGCTGTTAATTATGCCTTTCTTCTGAAAGGCCGGGAAGGCGGGATGCAAGCATTCAGTCAGGCCACCACCAGCGTTCCTGACTACTATCCCATATACTCAGCCTATTTGAACTTCATGCAGAGAAAGTGGATGGGTCGTGATGGGGAGGCTCTTAACTACGCGCTTGATATGATAAGGAAAGTGCCGGAGGATTCAATTCTTCTTATGCTGCCCCTGGAGGCCTATGACGATGAGGATGTCTGGCAAAGGCAAAGAGGTGATGCTGAACAGGAAGGTTTCGCGGCCTGGTGGTCAGGGTCGGATGGCCGCGCCAAAACGACAGAAGAGTATTATTCCGATCCCGTCGTCTGGGCGAATGTCATGGCGCTCTATGAGCGCCTGATGAAACATCATCCCGACATCACTTTTATTACGCTGTCATACGCGGAAACTCTGAACAATGTGGGTTACAGTGACCAGGCGCTGGAATATTACCGCCGGGCTGTCGAAAAAGACCCGTATTACGACCGGACATCGGACAGAGATCCGCACGGGCTTTATTTTATTGCGTGGACCTACAATGTGGGCAGAAATCAGCCCGATCTCGCCTTTCCCTACTATCAAAAATACTCCCTTTTATACCCGCAGGACGTCAGTGCGAATAATATGCTGGGCTTCATCTACCAGAATCGGAGACAGATTGATAAATCCCTTGCTCATTTCACGCAGGCGAGCATCGCTGATCCGCGAAATGTTTATGCGCTGGCCCATATGTG
>JANWLB010000111.1 GCA_025451095.1 Alphaproteobacteria bacterium | reverse complement strand
GCGGCGGCACATATGGCGGCGGACGCAATGCGAGGCTACCCCCTGCGCGAGGTGATCATCAACGTTCCCGGCATTCACGCGGCGTCGAGCCGTTTTGGCATAGATATCGAGATCATGGGACAGGAGGTTACCGACACAGATGTCCGGCGCGCTTTGGCCCGCGCGCAGGAGCAAAACTCCTCAGGGTCGCAAGAGCTGATCCATACAATTCCTGCCGGTTTCGCGATCGACGGGCATGGCGGAATCCGTGATCCGCGTGGCATGTTCGGACAAAATCTGTCCGCTGATATTCATCTGGTCACAGGCGATTCCGCGGCGCTGCGCAACTTCTCCACCTGCACAAGCCACAGTCATCTCGATATTGCCGCCATGTGCGTCTCGGCTTATGCTGCGGGCCTGGCCAGCCTAGTCGAGGATGAAATGGATCTGGGCTGCACGGTAATCGATATGGGCGGCGGCGTCACATCGCTGGCCGTGTTCCAGGGCGGTGCCATGATTTATACGGACGCTCTGGCGGTCGGCGGGCAGCATGTGACAAGCGATATCGCGCGCGGCCTTACCACCGCGCTTTCGGATGCGGAGCGGCTGAAAACGCTCTATGGTAGCGCCATCGCCGGGAATATGGATGAAAACGAACTGATTGATGTGCCGCAGATCGGTGAGGATCGTCACCGCCAGCCCAATCATGTGCCGCGCGCACTTCTGGTGGGCATTATCCAGCCCCGGCTGGAGGAGATTCTGGAGCTGGCGCGTGCCAAGCTGAATGATGGGGGTCTGGGCACGGCGGCGGGCCGGCGCGTCGTTCTCACCGGCGGGGCGAGTCAGCTGCCCGGCACCCGTGATCTTGCCCAGATCGTTCTGAACAAGCAGGTGCGCCTCGGGCGGCCGATACGAATCAGCGGACTGGCTGAGGCCGTTAACGGCCCCGCTTTTGCGACTACGGCAGGATTGCTGGGCTACATGGCGCAGCGTTCGCATGAAATTCCGGCTGAAATCATGGCGCAGGCCGTGCCGGGCAGTCTGTGGGAGAAGGTCAGCTATTGGTTCAGGGAGAACTGGTAGCGGGACCATAAAGATCAAAACCGCCCACAGTTTTCGCATCATTTTGTTAACAGCCATTCGTGACAATCTGCCGCAGGCCCTCTTGATTTTCGGCGAACGCAGACAAGTTTTATCCACAGCTATTTGATTTTTGTCTCTTCCTGTTTACCTTCGTTTTTGCCAGAATCAGAAAGTGCGAATCAGTAGAATCGCTTAGCCGTCCCCCTTCAAGTAATCTCCTCAGAAAACGGCAGGCAAAACATCTGATTTTACTGTCAAAAATGCCTCAAGCGCCCTTCTACCCCCCTTTACCTCAATAAAAACTTAATGGAGTCTGGATCGTCACGCCTACGGAGGATTCTTTTATGATCAACATCAGAATGCAGCTCAAAGACGTCAAAAAGCTCACGCCCCGGATCGCCGTTCTTGGCATCGGCGGCGCAGGGGGTAACGCCGTCAATAACATGATCAGTTCCGGCCTTCAGGGCGCGGAGTTCATCGTGTGCAACACGGATGCCCAGGCGCTTGAGGGCAATCTCTGCGAGAACAGGATACAGCTTGGCGTGACCGTTACGGCGGGGCTGGGTGCGGGCGCGCGGCCCGAAGTCGGCCGGGCAGCAGCAGAAGAATCGCTCGATGATGTGATGCAGTATCTCGAAGGCGCGAACATGGCCTTCATCACCGCCGGCATGGGCGGCGGCACGGGTACGGGCGCGGCGCCGGTTATTGCGCGCGCCTGCCGTGAAAAAGGAATTCTGACTGTGGGTGTGGTAACCAAGCCCTTCCATTTTGAGGGCTCGTTGCGTATGAAAATGGCCGAAGCCGGTATTGAGGAAATGCAGGGCTACGTGGATACGCTGATTGTCATTCCGAACCAGAATCTTTTCCGGGTCGCGAATGAAAAAACGACCTTTGCCGAGGCCTTCCGTCTGGCGGACAGCGTTCTGCAGTCCGGCGTACGCGGCGTCACGGATCTGATGGTCGTTCCCGGTCTTATCAATCTTGACTTTGCCGATATACGTTCGGCGATGATGGAAATGGGCAAGGCCATGATGGGAACGGGCGAAGCGGTCGGCGACCGCCGCGCAGTCGAGGCTGCGGAAAAAGCGATCAACAACCCGCTGCTGGACGATGTTTCCATGAAAGGCGCCCGCGGCGTAATTGTTAACGTGACGGGTGGCATGGATATGACCCTGTTCGAGGTTGACGAGGCCTGTAACCGCATCCGCGACGAGGTGGATCCGAACGCCAATATTATTTTCGGCTCGACCTTTGATGAGCGCATGGATGGCATCATGAGAGTTTCGGTGGTTGCCACCGGAATCGACGTGGCCGAGGAAAGGGGCCGCAAGCGTCCTGTCACCGGCGCCACGCTCAACGCTATTACGGCGCAGCAGCAGGAGCGCCGCCTGGAGAGAGCTCAGCCGAATGCCGCGACGACGGCCTATGCAATCGCGCCGCAGGAGCCGGTTTACCGCCCGGCGGTCACGATGCCGCCGTCTGTGCGCACAATGGCGCCGCCGCCCGCAGCGGTCGCGCCCGCGCCTCCGCGTCGTGTCGAAGACCCGGAGATCGATATGTTCGAGCAGCGTGAGTTTATGGCTGAGACGGTGGCACGGACAGAACCCGTTTACGCCGCGGCTGGCGGCAATATCCGCGGCAGTGTGCAGGGCAGTTCCTTCATTCCGCCCCGTCCGATTGAGCCCGATCATCGCAACGATCCCGGCTATGGTTCGATGCTGGGCGGTCTCACGGCCCGGCGTCCGGTCGAACAGCCTGCCCAGCCCGCGACGGGTTACGGCATGGCCAATTTGCGGCCGCCGAGACCAGCCGCCGAGCCGGTGCAGCAGCAGCGCCGCCGCACACCTTCGCTTTTCGAGCGTTTCACAAGCCCTCTGCGTCATCATGATGAGGAAGGACAGCAGGAGGATAGCGGCGAATCGACAGGCGGCGTTTCCGGTGGCGGAGGCGGTTCAGGCTTTCATCAGCGCCCGACCCAGGGATCGCTGAACATAGAGCCGCAGCGGCAGAATATTGACGACGAACTGGACATACCGGCGTTCCTGCGTCGTCAGGCGAATTAGCCATAGAAATAGAATAAGAGTAAAGCAAAGCAAAGTTAGCCTGTTCACGGCTAATCTCCTTGAAGAGGGCCCCTAAAGGGCCCTCTCTTTTTTGCCTTATTTGTCCTGTAACAAAGCGCAACAAACCGTGATTTGTTTTGGAAAATAAGAGCGCTTATTCTCTTTATAAGGCCCGGATTTTACGGGCTTTCCGTCTTGATGGGCGGACAGAAATGCAAAAAGCACAAACACCTCAAGAACCGACAATGCAGCATACGCTGAAAAAAGATATCGCCCTGAAAGGGGTTGGCCTTCACTCCGGCGCCGCCGTCACCATGACGCTGCGGCCTGCCGTTGAGGATAGCGGCATCGTTTTTGTAAGAACCGATATTACCGACGGCAATAATGTTATTCCCGCGCGCTGGGACCGTGTTGTCGATACGCGTTTGTGCACGGTGGTTGCCAATGATGCGGGCGCCGGCGTTGGCACGATCGAACACCTGATGGCTGCCCTGCGCGGCTGTGGCGTGGATAACGCCCTGATTGAAATCGACGGCCCCGAAGTTCCTGTCATGGACGGCAGTGCGGCGCCTTTCGTCGCGGCCATTGATTCTGCCGGCCTGCGGGCACAGACGGCGCCCCGCCGCGCCATCAAAGTTTTAAAGGAAATCACGGTTGAGGAAAACGGCAAGTCCGTTCGTCTGATACCCGGCGACCTGTCGCGCTTTTCCGGCGCCATCGACTTCCAGCATCCCTCTATCGGCCGGCAGGAACGGGACGTCACCCTGCTGAACGGTAATTTCCGGCATGACCTGGCCGATGCGCGCACCTTCGGTTTCGCGGATGAAGTCGATCTGCTTCGCAGCAAGGGGCTGGCGCGCGGCGGCTCTCTCGAAAACGCGATTGTTTTAAGCGGCGAGGGCATATTAAATCCCGACGGTCTGCGCCATGAAGACGAATTCATCCGTCACAAGCTGCTGGATGCCATCGGGGACCTGTATCTTGCGGGCGGCCCGATCCTGGGGGCCTACGAAGGCTGCAAGGCCGGTCACGCCCTGAACAACGCGGTCCTGCATAAACTCTTCTCCACCGAAGGCGCATGGGCCCGGGTCGATCTTTTTGTCGACGAAGCCGCCGATGATGCCGCGCCGGCCGTCCTGATGGCCGAGAAACGCCGCCAGACCGCTGCCCTGGCCTGAAAACTTGACTTTTCCTCCGCAGCGGTGCTTCAACAAAGCCTTGTTTTGAAAGGAAAGCCCTATGGCGGCACTCCCGACCGAGCTTTTGGCGCGGCCCGACCTGTTTGACTCTCTGCGCGCCGGGTTTCTCCATGTGGCGAAGGCCGCGCGCCATGTTTCGCTTCGCGAAGACGGGCTCGATTCTTATGCCTGGACGCTGCCGGACAAAATGCCATCGCCGGTTCTGGACAGGGAACATCATTTCATCGGCACGGAGGAAGAGACCGCAGCCTATATCCTGACGCTGGATTCCATCAATTTTGGCTCCGGCTACAAACCGCACCTGGTGGCCGAGGGCGCGGCGCTGGTCGAGGCTTCGATTTACTACACGCTTGCCGTGCGGCTGAAAGAGCGATTCGAGGCGCGGGGAGCATTTTCCGCCGATGATCTGGCGGCAATGACGCCTCAGGATGTTGCGGCGTTTATCGGCCTCGATTTTTCCGGAGTGCAGAGCCGGGCCTTCGCAAATCTTTGTGTGCGTGCGCTGAACGAAACGGGCGCAGCCGTAAAGGCGCAGGGCGGGCGTTTCATGACGTTGGTTAACGGGGCGGCGGGTAGTGCTGAAAATATGGTCAGGACATTAACGTGCATGAATCATTTCAACGATGTTCACGATTACAAAGGGACGCCGATCGCTTTTTACAAGCGCGCCCAGATTGCGGTCGCGGACCTGCATCTCGCCTTCCGCCATTTCGGGCGGGAGCTGTTTTCTGACACGTCGCGCCTGACCATGTTTGCCGACAATGCGGTGCCCCATGTGCTGAATCAGGACGGCATCCTGGAATACGCGCCCGCATTGGAGCGCCGCATCGCGGCCGGAGAGGAAATCCCTTCCGGCGCAGAGGAAGAGATCGAGATCCGGGCCTGCGCGGCGCAGGCGGTGGAGCTTCTGGCCGCCCGCAAGGGGATGAGCGCGATGGAAATGGACCAGATTCTCTGGTATGCCAGCCGGGAGCCGCGCTACAGGAAAACGCCCACTCACAGAACTCTGTCGTGGTTTTACTGATCCCCCTTTTATTCTTTCCCGGACGCGGTTAGAGTCATTTTCATGAAACGCTCTTTTACGTATTTTCTCCTCCTGTCTTCCGCCAGCCTCCTGCTGACGGCCTGTTCCAGCAGCGGCGACAAGAAAAAACAGGAAGAAAAGCCGGTCGAGATTCTCTATAACGAGGCGGCCGCGGCGCTTGATTCTAAAAACTATAAGGAAGCCGCCGACTTTTTTGACGAGGTGGAGCGCCAGCATCCCTATTCCCAGTGGGCGACCCGGGCGGAGCTGATGTCCGCCTATTCGTCATACAAGGGCCAGGAATATGATGAGGCGGTTCTTGCGCTCGAGCGCTTCATGGAGCTGCATCCGGGCAACAAAGATATCGATTACGCGCTGTATCTGAAGGCGCTTTGCTATTACGAGCAGATCAGCGACGTTGCCCGCGATCAGGCCATGACGGGCAGCGCGCTGGAATCCCTGAATGCGCTGATCCAGCGTTTCCCCACCAGCCAGTATACACGCGATGCCATCCTTAAACGCGATCTGACGCTTGACCATTTGGCGGGCAAGGAGATGGAGATCGGCCGTTACTATCTGCGTCGCCAGGAAATCAACGCAGCGATCAACCGGTTCCTCGCCGTGGTCAAGGATTACCAGACGACGACCCACGTGCCTGAAGCCCTTCACCGCCTGGTAGAGGCTTATATGACGCTGGGTCTTAAGGATGAGGCGCTGCACGTGGCCGCCGTGCTGGGCTACAACTATCCCGGCAGCAAATGGTACGAGGACAGCTACAAGCTTCTTGACCCGCAGCAGCGTCAGGCCATCGTTGAAAATCGGGACTGGATGGACCGTACCGTCGATTCCCTGTTCAAGCCCGATTAAGCCTCACCGTTCAGGATTTTTACCATGACCGGCGCTCCGTTATGCGTGAGCGGTCCGGGCACGTAACCCTGACTGGTGTAATAGCCGGACTCGGGATTCCTGATTCTCGTATAGTCGGTGATGATGACCGTGCCCGGCTTTCCCTTAAGAAGATCGCGGGCAATATGATTTTCCGCGTGCGCCATCAGGGCGCGGCCCACGCCAACACCCTGGTAATCCGGGTCGGCACCAACCCAGAACAGGCAATATGTGTCGGTGTGCACGTAATCCATCATGCATTGCACGGTGCCGACGATTTTACCGTCCAGCCGGGCAACGAACGTGATCCGCGCATCGGGATTGGGGCCGAGGCTCCGCTGAAGCTCGATCCGGGCGTCTTTTTCGAAGCGCGAATCGAAGGCCCGCACGAGCATGGCGACGGCTTCGTCCAGGTCGCTTTCCTTCAGGATGTCTATGACAGGTTGTGCCGCCATGTCGGCATTTTAGGATAAATCCGGCTTTCCCGTAAATTCCCATTTTGCGCCGGCCGCCGGTGCCTTATAAAAGGGGTATACAGATATATAATACGGCTTGGGGAATTGTTTGGGCATGCTGGTCTCTCTGGTCATCCATAACGTCGTCCTGATCGACCGCCTGACGGTTGAATTCAGGGCGGGCCTGTGCGCCCTGACCGGCGAGACCGGGGCGGGCAAGTCCATTTTGCTGGATTCTCTCGGGCTGGCGCTGGGCGCGCGCTCCGAAGCGGGGCTTGTCGGCCGGAGCGGCGAGCAGGCATCCGTGAGCGCGGAATTTCACGTAGAGAACGATCACCCGGCGCTGGCAATTTTGAAAGAGCGGGAGCTTGAGGCTTCCGGCTCTCTGGTCCTGCGCCGCACGGTCGGGCGCGACGGGCGCAGCCGCGCCTTTATAAACGACCAGCCGGTGGGCGTAGCCCTGTTGAAAGATGTGGGTGCCCTGCTGGTTGAAATTCACGGCCAGTTTGAAACGCACGGCCTGCTGGATCAGAAGACGCACCGGGCCCTGCTCGATGACTACGCGGGTGTGCAATCCGGTGCATTGCAGGTGCTTTGGCGCGCCTGGAAAGACAGCGAGCGGGAATTACAGGACGCGCACGGTCGTGCCGCCAAAGCTCTTCAGGAAGAAGATTATCTGCGTACGTCACTGGAAGATCTGGATGCGCTCGACCCGCGTGCGGGCGATGAGGCCCGTCTCACCGCCCTGCGTGACAGGCTGATGCGCCGGGATCAGGTACTGGAGAGTTTTGGCGCGGCGCATGAAGGGCTGGGCGAAGCCGAAGAAAGCCTGAACAAGATCTGGCGGACTTTGGAGAAGGCCGGCGAAGAGGCCCGCCCGCTGCTGGACGGCCTGGATCGCGCTATTGCGGAATTGCGGGAAATCAATGCGCAGGTGCGAAGCCAGTCGGCCGATCTTGAGGAGGGTGAGCAGGACCTGGCTTCGATTGATGACCGGCTGTTCGCGTTGCGGGCGCAGGCGCGTAAGCACAGCTGCGGCTGTGAAGACTTGCCGCGTGTGCGCGAGGATCTCGAATCCCGTCTGGCGCTGGCCGAGCGGCAGGAAGAGGTTCTGGATGGCCTGCGCGCGCGTGTGGCTGAAAGCCGCAGCGCCTTTGTCAAAGAGTGCGCCAATGTTACAGCCATGCGCAAAAAGGCGGCGGAGAAGCTCAGCAAACTGGTGGCGAAGGAGTTGCCGCCGTTAAAGCTCGACAAGGCGCAGTTTATTACTGAAGTCACGGCATTGCCCGAGGAATCGTGGGGACCGGCGGGGGCTGACGATGTGCGGTTTCTGGTGGCTACCAATCCCGGACGCCCACCGGGTCCGCTTGACAAGATTGCATCGGGCGGCGAAATGGCGCGTTTTATGCTCGCGATCAAAGTCGTCATGGCGGAAACCGGGGCGGCCGGAACGCTGGTGTTTGATGAGGTCGATACGGGTATCGGCGGCGCTACGGCAGACGCGGTGGGCGAGCGCCTGGCGCGTCTGGCGACGGGGGCGAAGGCGCGGCAGGTGCTGGTCGTGACTCACGCGCCGCAGGTGGCCGCCCGGGCGGCCAGCCACTGGCTTGTGATCAAGGAAGGCAAGACGGATGTAGCGACGAAGGTCGTGCCGCTGGCGGCGGGCCGTGACAGGCGGGAGGAAATCGCCCGCATGCTGGCAGGGGCGGAAATCACGGATGAAGCCCGGGCGGCCGCTAGCCGGCTTCTGGAGACGGGTACCTGAAATACCGCTATGGCGCGGGAGGCCGCCCTAAGGCTTCGGCCAGATCTTTTTCTATGATTTCCAGGTGGCGGCGCGTTGCGCTGGCCGCAAAATGTTCTTTATTGCGCTCATAGGTCTGCAGCTCGATCTTGAGGCCTGTTGATTCATCAGCGGGCGGCAGTTCGGGGAAGAGACTATTGAAAGCGGCCAGAAAACTCTCCTCCGGCTGACGCAGGATATCGTCGGGAAGTCCGGCGGCAGCAAAGAAACGCCTCGTGGCGTATTGCCCAAGATGGGTGTAAAATGTGTTCTTGTCAAAAGCGCCGTCGGGTGTGCGCGAGTCAGCATAAAAAAGCCTGTTCCACTCTTCTTTGCCTGCCCATGCGGTGGCGTTTTTGAAAGCGCGGCTAAGATGCAGGGAGTCTGAGTACTCCTCCATCACAGCGACAATGGAATGAAAGACTTCGTCTGGCATGATGCTGCGCGCGTCTGTGTCGACAAAAGCAGCGAGTTCTTTTTGGTCGGGATGGGTTGTGCCGTAATAAAGGCGGGCGCCCGGATGGTGGGCGATCTCCCGTGCGTTATAAGGTGGCTGGTTGGCGGCCTCGTTCAGGTAGTCGCACATGATTTGCGCTTCTTTCAGGCCTTTGAAGCACAGCACATAGCCGCCTGTCTGACCATAGGCCGGTTGCGCAAACAGACGGAAGCGGCCTTCGTTCCGGGCGGTGCTTAGGGCTGTGAGCGCCGAATCGCGCAGGTTCTCGAATGTTTGCCCCATCAAAAAATCCCCCTGAAAATCTGGGCCTAATCAAGCACACAATTTTACAGATGTCAAAAAGGCAGGGCCGCTGAATTAGGCCTTAGCATCGTCTTTTCAGGGTGCTAATAGTGAGATCATGAAATCAAAGCCCGCCCCGGATTTTGCGACCGCGCGCAAGCGCCACGGCGAACTCGTCGGCCAGATCCGCCGCCATGACGTTTTGTACTATCAAAAAGCGGCACCTGAAATCACCGATGCTGAATATGATGGCCTGATGCAGGAGCTGGAGGCGCTGGAAAAAGCGCACCCGGAGCTGACCACGCCGGACAGCCCGACCCAGACGGTAGGGGCAGCGCCTGGCGCGGGTTTTGGCAAGGTCCGGCACAGCGTGCCGATGCTTTCTCTCGCGAATGCGATGGAGGATCAGGATGTCCTTGATTTTCTCGACCGGGTGCGGCGTTTTCTCGCCCTGGCCGAAAGCGAACAGATAGAGATCGTTGCCGAGCCGAAGATTGACGGCCTTTCGTGCTCGCTGCGCTATGAAGGGCGCCGTCTGCTGCGCGCGGCCACACGCGGCGACGGAACCGAAGGCGAAGACATTACCGCCAATATCCGCACTCTGGACGACGTGCCGGCGCAATTGCCGGCAGGAGCGCCGGATGTCGTTGAGGTGCGCGGCGAGGTCTATATGCGCCGGGACGATTTCACGGCG
>JANWLB010000110.1 GCA_025451095.1 Alphaproteobacteria bacterium | reverse complement strand
TATATGTGTCCTTTTTATATCAGCCCGAGTGTTTTAAAGCTGCTCGTGCCGTTGCGGGATACGATTATATGGTCATGCAGGACAATTTGAAAGGGTTCGGCGGCGGCCTTGATTGCATAGGTCATGTCGATGTCGGCCTCGCTGGGGCGGGGATCGCCGCTGGGGTGGTTGTGCACCAGGATCAGGGCGGTGGCGCTCAGTTCGAGCGCCCGTTTCATGATCTCCCGCGGATAGGCGGGGGCATGGTCGACGGTGCCGGTCTGCTGGATCTCGTCGGCAATCAGTTCGTTCTTCTTGTTCAGAAACAGGATGCGAAAATGCTCTTTTGTCTCGTGCGCCATCGTCGCGGCGCAGTAATCGGTGAGACGCTTCCATGAATTCAGGACGGGGCGCTGCATGATCTCCTGCTTCAGCAGGCGGTGCGCGGCCGCCTGAACGGCTTTCAGCCCGGCCACGGCATTTTCGGACAGTCCGTCGATTTTCTCCAGCTCCGGCGCTTCGGCATTCAGTACGCCCGCCAGATTGCCGAAGCGCCCCAGCAGCGTTTTCGCCAGCGGTTTGACGTCGCGGCGGGGAATGGCCATGAACAGGATCAACTCCAGAAGTTCGTAATCAGGCAGGGCGTCCGGCCCGCCCTGTAAAAAGCGCTGGCGCAAGCGGTCGCGATGGCCGTGATAATGAGGTGTCTCGCTGTCTGCTGTAGAAGATATATTGTTGTTGTCAGCCGGAGGGCGGCGGGCAGAATCTTTCGCCATGCCGTTCAGCGCAGCGCGGGAATAAAGTCGTGTTGCGCGTGGCGCAGCACCAGCCTGGCGTCGGGGCTTTGGGAATCATCGCTGCCGATTATCGAGAAGACCTGCCGGACCAGATCGGGATCGCCGCCCTGTCCAAGCGTCTGCGCGGAGGCGTCCTCGACCGCGCGCGCGCGGCGGGCGGAGTCGATGCCGGTCAGGCCGCGCACGGATCTGTAATGGGTCGCAGCCACCAGAGCGGCGTAATGAGCGGTCAGGCCCGAGACAATCGCGGCATCCGCCGCGCCGATCGTTTCTGCATTGTCACTCTGATCTGTCATGTCCGCCACCCGGGTTTTCTGTTTTGAAAACGGCCGGAAAAAGTTATCCACAGGCCGTTTAAGGACGCTACATCTACCTTAAGCGGGGGCGGGGGTCAAACGTCTTGATCTTCTGTCAAATACGGGGCGGGTTTGTATGCAGGGCGGGGGAGAGGGTGAAGATTTCATAACCCGTTTCCGTCACGCCGATTGTGTGTTCAAACTGCGCAGAGAGCGAGCGATCACGCGTGACGGCCGTCCAGCCGTCATTGAGCACCTTGGTTTCCCACGACCCGGCATTGATCATCGGTTCGATCGTGAAAAACATGCCCGGCTGCAAAACGCTTCCCGTCCGGCGTTCGCCGTAATGAAGGACGGATGGCGGGCCGTGAAAGGTTTTGCCGATGCCGTGACCGCAGAAGTCGCGCACCACGGAAAAGCGTTCGCCTTCGGCGACGGTCTGGATGGCATGGCCGATATCCCCAAGCGTGGCGCCCGGCTTCACGGCGGCAATGCCCGCCATCATCGCGTCATAGGTGACGCTGATCAATCGCCGCGCCTTGATGGAAACATTTTCGCCGACCGGGTAGGTGCGGCTGGTGTCGCCGTACCAGCCGTCAAGGATTACGGTCACGTCGATGTTCAGGATGTCGCCGTCGGCCAGCTTCTTGGGTCCCGGTATTCCGTGGCAGACGACATGATTGACGGACGTGCAGATGGATTTGGGATATCCCTTGTAGTTCAGAGGCGCCGGCACGGCGCCGTGCTTGATGATGAATTCATGGCACAGCCTGTCCAGCTCCTCGGTCGGGAGGCCGGGCTGAACGTAAGGGGCGATGAAATCCAGCGTGCTTGCCGCCAGCTGCCCGGCCCGGCGCATGCCTTCAAAATCGGCGGCGGCATGCAGCTCGATTCCCTCGGTTGTGTATCTGGGGGCTGTCTGCCCGGTCATTATAGTGTCCTTATAGTGTCCTTTATTGTGCCCTTTTTTGCCTTTGCTGAGAGGCTCCAAGAGATATACACTGTGTCTCTGTGTTTGCAAATATAACGGTGTATTAATTCATGTTGGGTAAACAAAGCAGCCTGGATATTTTCAAGGCCGCCCTCGTTGTGATTGGCAACGAGATCCTGGCCGGCCGTACGCAGGATACCAACACGCAGTGGATCGCCGAGCGGCTGACCGAAAGCGGTATTGTGCTGGGCGAAGTCCGCGTCATTCCGGACGAAGAAAAAGTCATTGTCAAGGCAGTGAAGGAGCTGAGCCACGATTTTGACTATGTGTTCACTACCGGCGGCATCGGTCCAACCCACGACGACCTCACAGCGCAGAGCGTGGCCAAGGCCTTCGAGGTTGAGCTGGAGCGCAACGAGGAAGCCTTTAAGCTGCTTGAAAATCATTACGGGCTGGAAAACCTGACGCCGCCGCGTGCGAAAATGAGTCTGATTCCCAGGGGCGCCGCGCTGATTCCAAACCCGGTGACGGCGGCGCCCGGATTCATCATCGAGAATGTGCACGTCATGGCCGGTGTGCCGCGCATCATGCAGGCGATGCTGGATCATGTGCTGGGAACCATCAAGGTGGGCAGCCCCATTCTCTCCAACACCGTTGCCTGCACGCTGACCGAGAGCGTGATCGCCGAGGATCTCGATGCGCTGCAGGGCCGGTATCCAGACATTCAGATCGGCAGCTATCCCCATTTCCGCGGCGGCACGATGGGTCTGAGCCTTGTCCTGCGGGGTACCAGCCAGCGTAGCCTCGAACAGGCGACGGACGAGCTGATCAACATCATCAAGAAGCACGGCGATGAACCGCGCGCCTTAAGCATCCGCTCCGGCGGCGGGACAGTCTAAGGAGTTTTATTATGAGGCGGATTGTTTTTGCCTTGCTTGTGATTCTCGTCATCTCACCGTCAGCATGGGCGCAAGAGTATAAGAGCGGCGGGTTTGTACGGTCGCTGACGCTGGAAGGCGGGCCGATCGCCTCGCATCATTTCCAGGCATCCGAGAATAATTTTCATCAGCGCCACACGCTGGGCATTGTCAAGCTGGGCACGCGGGATTACGGCACGTGGGGCGTATACGTCCTGAGCCCCAACAGTGTCGAAGATACCTCCATCGGCGTGGGCTATGTCTTTTCACCCTATGTCGTGCCGCTGGGGCCGACGGAGCTGGAGCTGACCGGCGCGCTCGGCGCGGTGACCGGCTATCAGAATTATCCCGTGCCGTTGCTCGCGGGGGAGGCGCGCCTGCGCCTCTTTGAGAGCGGCCCGTGGAACGCCGGGGTGGCCATGGCGGCTCTGCCCTATATCACGGACGATGACGTTACGGGCGACACGGTATTCGGCATTGTCGCCACAACGCCGTTTCTCAGTATCCGCTATCGCTTTGAATAAACGGGGTGAATTGACCCCAGCCCCATGTTTACGGAAACATTAATTGACATATTAATATGAGGGCGCTATAAGTCTCCGATACCAGCTGGAGGCCTGAGCCCATGACATACGAACACACCGACGACGATTTCTCCCAATTTGCAATTGCCGTGGCGGGTGGCCGCGTCGAAGACATCAAGACCATGCTGACGGACAAAGGTTGCCCGCATTACAGCGTGCGCGGCGCACAACAGATACTCAGGAATGCCATGGGCAGCGATATTGTTAAGAATGTAGGCCCGGGCGTTCGTCATCGCGCTGACTTCAGCGTGAGAGCGGAAGCCGTAAAACTTTTTGCCTGCGCCATTGCCGATCGGTGGGATAACGGCGTAGAGGCGCAGCGCATATTGCAGGGCGCCTGGTATAGCGCCCGGTATTATCGCCGTACCGAGCTGGTCGAATTTCTGGCGCAGGAAATGGCGCAAAGAGCCGGTCAGAGCTTGCCCCGCCCGCAGCCCGGCGCGTAATTTCAGGCGATATCATCCTGATTCCCTTTGTTTTTTGTTCTGCTGTTTGAAATCAGGAGCTCCGATTTCGTACAATGGGCTCCTAACCAAGGAGATGCCATGAAAGCCTCATTTGCTTCTGTTGCTGCTCTCGCCTTAGCCAGTGCCGTTACCCTCGGCGGATGCGCCGATAGCGCCAATAGCACTGACACCCTCAATGCCCTGAAATCCAGCGTCAAGGCAGAACACGTCATGACAGGAAGGACGCTGTATTCCGCGCCAGTCGGGAAATCCTATAGCAGCGTGCTCGACGGCGGACGCCAGTTCATGATCGCGACCAAGACGGGCAACGTCGATTCACAAAGACCGGAGTTGGAGAGTGACTGCGCGAAGTTCGACGTCATCGTCAGTCGTCCGTCGCGCCAATGGACTTTGTTTGGCAAGGGTGATTCAAGCAGCCGTTCCGGTGTGAAGATCTGCCTGTCGCCGTAAATCAGGAGGCTGCCTTTAAAACGGGGTGTTACGCTCATGGGGGGGCGGGGATCGGCAAGGGGCGGCGGAATTCTAATCAGGCGTGCTTAATAAAGGGTAACCATATGATGTGTATGATGAATAAACCGGGAGCAGGCCGTCTCCGGGGTTTTTGAAACGCTCGCGGAGCCGAGCCGGAAGCCCTTGCCTGGCCGGGCTTGTAGGCACATAGTGCTACAGGATCATATGGAGGATTTTGCACATGACACATCGGCGCGTATTTTTTTGCATCATCATTGCGATCATCTTTTCTGTTCTGGCAACAGCGGCGGAAGCCCGTGAGTGGAGACGCCAGGGGCACTATGCGACGGACAAGGGCCATAAAGGAACGATATCGGCACAAGGCGACGGTGGCGAAGGCGCATGGTCGAGGCAGACGACGATCAAAACCGATAAGGGAAAGACGGTAACGCGTACGATAGAGGGCAGTTATGATCCGGAAACACGTACCGTTAACCGTACTGTTCACGGATGGAACGGAAAAACTCATACCACAACCAGCACCTATGATCCGAAGACGGGCGCTTTTACCGCCAAGGCGACAGGCGCGAAGGGCAAGAGCGTCGCGGTAACAGGCACTGCCGGCCAGGGCGAACGTGAAGGGGCATATGAGACAAGCGGCGGCGCAAAGGGAACGTTTCAAAGCGAGCTGACCCGGAACAGCGACGGTTCCTATACGCGGAATGGAAGCGTGACGACCGGATCCGGCGAGACTTATACCAACTCAAATACAGTGAGCTATGACCGCGACACCCGTACGCTCACGGATACTTATACGGGCTATAATGGCGCCACCCACAGCGGCACGGTGACGGTCGATACGGACAGCCTGAACCAGTAACGGTGAACGCAGTTGCCGGATAACAGAACATCCCGGGTAATGGCAGGTAGACTGAGGTTCTTTGCTATAGCGGCAGGATTTCTGCTTGCCATGCAAAGCGCCGGCTGCAGCGCGTCGGCGGAGAGGCGCATTCCCCGCTCTCCTCCCGCCAATCAAATTACATTGCGGTTTGATGGTCAGGAGCGTTGGGCTGCGGTACATGTGCCGCCCGGGTATAATCCCGGCACGCCAACCCCTGTGGTCCTTGTATTTCATGGCGGCGGCGGTTTTCCCGATGCTGTCCGGTTCCAGTCGCAGATGGACACAGTCGCAGACCGTGAGGGATTTCTTGCGGTCTATCCGGCGGGCACAGGTATGAGGCGCGACGCCCTTCTGACATTTAATGCGGGCAATTGCTGCGGTTATGCGCTGAAGCATAGTGCCGACGATGTAGGTTTTACCGCCGCTCTGATCGACACGCTGGCGAAGCGGTTTTCAATCGATCGCAACCGCGTGTTCGCGACGGGAATATCGAATGGCGCCGGTCTGTCGTATCGCCTGGCTTGCGAGCTGTCCGACCGCATCGCGGCCATAGCGCCGGTTGCAACCACGATGAACGGGCCGCAATGCCATCCGAAGCGGCCCGTCTCCATTCTGCACTTTCATGGCATGGAGGATAAAAATGCCCTTTTCGAAGGCGGGGTAGGGCCGAAGTCGCTTTCCGGCGCAAACATGCGGTCGGTTCCCGACACAATAGGGTTTTGGGTAAAACATAACGCTTGTTCAGCGATGCCGGCAGAGGAGCATCGGATCGGCGCGGCGAAGAAAACGACGTATGGCCCGTGCAGCGAAGGAACAGAGGTGGCCTTATGGCAGCTGGCTGATGGCGGGCATACATGGCCCGGTGGTCAGGTTTCGCGTGTCGAGGAATGGTATGGTGTGGGCAAAGTTAATCAGGATATTTCCGCTTCCAGTCTCATGTGGGAATTTTTTAAAAAGCATCCCATGAGCAGGGGCGGCAATCAATGAGGTTGTAGATGTCTGCATCAAGGTTCGGGACTTATACAGCAGTGAGTAAATGTGCGATAAGGCTGGGTACTGTGCTACTGGCCGTCGCCCTAAGCACCGCCGCATTCGGATTGAGCGCCTGTGCGGCCAGCCGGCATGATCGGATCGACCAGATCGCGAAGCAACTGCAGAGCGAGTGCATCGCCAAGGGATGGCAGCATAGAGAGGCAATCCTGGATGGGCGGTCACGACAGCTCATGTGGAAGGGGCCGGCACGATGGGACAATGGGGTCATTATCTTTTTCCACGGCGGCGGAGGTGTCGACTCCAACATTTGCGCGAATTATCTTGCGCTTGACGAGCCCATGGTGCGGTTTGGCGAGCGCGCTGTGGCGGAAGGCTTTGCTGTCGTCGCGCTCGACTCAACGCAAGGGCTTGTTAAGGATCCGGCGGGCCTGGATTGCGGCAAGCGTTGGGATGCGCTGGCGCATGACGGCCAAAATATAGACCTCAAAGCCGTGGAGGGGCTTATCACGGACGTGATCCCCCGCATCCGGCCATCCGGAAGTGCCCCTGACATATTCATGACGGGAATTTCAGATGGTGGATTCATGACCATTCTGGCTGCGACACATCTCTCACGCTATGTCACTGCTTTCGCGCCGGTATCTGCCGGTGATCCTTATGGCACTGTCGCCGATTGCAAATCAGGGCGCTGGCTGCGGCCGACCGCGCCTGGCGTATTAAAAGATCGTGAGACGGGCGTATCGATTGCGGATAAAGGGGCGGGCGGGCCCGGTATGGCGAACGAATTGACATGGCCGGCGCCGACGGGCGCAGCACTTCCCGCTTTCAGGCAGTTTCATCACATGGGCGATGGGGCTGTTGATTTGTCAGTCATGTACAAGGCGCGGCGCATGCTTACGGCTCACGGCTTCCGTGGCGTGGAGCCGTTCATCATCAATGCCTCTGAGAGGGGCTTCAGGAATCATTTCTGGAAAGATCCGTATACGGAACAGATCCTGAATTTCTTCCGTATGAACGCCGGCAGACACAGGGATGATGATGCAGATCCTGCGCACGCGCCATAGACCGTCTGTATTGGTGGCCCCGCCCGGAATCGAACCGGGACGCCCTTGCGGGCTCACGATTTTAAGTCGTGTGCGTCTACCTGTTCCGCCACGGGGCCTTTCGCGTAGTACAGGAAAGATAGCAGAAAAGCCCCGGCGCGCAATTCTTAAGCCGCGCGGGCGTCAAGTATGTCCACGATGCCGGTCAGGATGGAGCGGCCGCGGGGGGTCAGATACAGCTCTTTCTTGCGGCGCTCGGACGGGGAAACGACCACGCGCACGAGGCCGTAGTTCATGCCCTTTTTGCGTGGCTGCGAAAGGGCGCCCACGATACGCGAAACGGTGGATAAGGGCATGCCCGTGCGGCAGGAAAGAGATGTCAGGGACAGCCCCTCGCTGACAGCAATTTCCGACAGGCAGACGATGTATTGCAGGGGAAATTCAGCATTCACCCTTTGCAACACCTGTAAAATCAGCAGAAATTCCCCAATCCGCTTTTGCATCCGTACCCGAACCCCTTGCGGACAGCCGCTCTGCCGGCGTTACAATGAGCCGGCAAAAAGGCATGTCGAATATAATTTCACTCCCGCAGCGCTGCCGGGAAAAGAAAGGCATTCCCGTATACGCCCTGCAGCATTCAAAGTGCAGCGCACCCAGGCGGCGAAGCCTGACATACACCATCATTGTTATCTCCCACACAAATTCAAACAAAAGCACAGTACAATTTTTGATTGTACCAAAAAATATATACAACTAAAATATCGTTATGTCAAAAATCAGCGGTTTTTCAGGCAAATCTAGAAGTTTGCCCGGTTTTCGGGACGGAAGGCGGCAATCAGCTGGGGCAGGTGGGCGCTGTAATGCCCCAGAAAGGAATGAAGCGCGCCATCGGCGGACTCTCCCCGTCCGGCACCGTGCAGGCTTCGCAGCAATTCCGCATAGCTTCGGAAAACCGGTCCAACGCCGACATGGCTGTCCATGAAGATGACGGGATAGGTCAGACCGTGAATCACCACCGGCGGCCGCGTCAGCGGGTAGCAGCGCTGCTCCCTGTCCTCGAAGACGCAGGCTTGCATGTCGGCGGTGTCGCGGAAATTCAGCGACAGAGCGGACAGGGTTGAAAAAACGCTGCCCGTGATGTCGGCGCCGGCGATGTCGGTCGCTCCGAACAGGGCGCCGGCAAAACGCGCATAGCGCAGGGAGGTAAAGCACAGGCAGGCGTTCTGCAGACCCGCGTCGCTGAAGTCCGCCGCGTCCAGCACGGCTTCCGAAAGATTGGCGCCCATCAGATTGGCGCTGCGGAACGAGGAGCCCTTGAGGCGGGCATCGTCGAGCCGGGCATTCACGAGGTTGGCGTCCGTGAAGTCAGCCCCGTCCAGGGCCACGCCGTCGGCCACCGCCTGCTCGGCGCAGGCCAGCAGGGAAGGAAAAAAACCGTCATAGATTACGGCGCCGGTCAGATGGTTGCGGATGGATTGTTTTTGCAGGCGTCTCCTGTTCATAGTCTTGCTCCTTCTGTTCAAAACGTTTTTCCGGCCGCCTCTTTATTTTCAGGGCTATGGGCCGTTTTTCAGGTCCCGATACTTGATAGTTCGCAAGTATTTGTCAAGCCTAAAGTTGCATTAAATAATATGCACAATCTTTACGTGTATAAAGGGCGCGGTGTGGCGTTTGCCCCCGGGCCCTGAATGCCCTAACTTCCTTGGCATGGATGAGGAAGAGCCGGACAATCATGAAACGGGCCTGACGGAAGGCGCGGCGCTGATCCGCCGTCTGGCGCAGAGCCTGCCCGACACGCCCGGCGTCTACCGCATGATCGGCCCGAAGAGCGACGTTTTATATGTGGGCAAGGCGCGCGCGCTGAAAAAGCGCGTCATGTCGCATACGAAACCGGCACAGCTGGCCGTACGAATCCAGCGCATGGTCGCGCTGACCCGGCAGATGGAGTTCGTTCACACCCATACCGAGGCCGAGGCGCTGCTGCTCGAGGCCAATCTGATCAAGAAGCTCAAGCCGCGCTTCAACGTTCTTATGCGCGATGACAAATCCTTCCCCTATATTCTGATTACCGGCGATCACGATTTTCCTCTTCTGACCAAGCATCGCGGCGCGCGCGGCCGGACGGGTGATTATTACGGCCCGTTCGCATCGGGCGCCGCCGTCAACGAAACCCTGACCACGCTGCAGAAGATATTCAGATTACGGAACTGTGCGGATTCGTTCTTCGCAGCCCGCCGGCGCCCGTGCCTGCAATATCACATCAAAAGATGCACAGCGCCCTGCGTCGGCCTGGTCAGCCGCGAGGATTACGCGCGTCAGGTCGGGGATGCGAAGGCTTTTCTTTGCGGACGCAGCAGCCAGTTGCAGAAAAAATTCGCGGAAGAGATGCAGGCGGCGAGCGCGCGCATGGATTATGAGGGAGCGGCCGTCTGGCGCGATCGTATCCGCGCCCTGACCGCCATTCAGGCGCGGCAGGACATTAATGTAGGGGCGGTGGGGGACGCTGATGTCATCGGTTTCTGTCGCCAGGAAGGGAAAAGCTGCGTTCAGGTGTTTTTTTTCCGGGGCGGACAGAATTTCGGCAACCGCGCCTATTTTCCGCGCCACGGCACGGAAGATGCGGACGCCGATATTCTCTCCGCTTTCCTGGCGCAGTTCTATGCCTCCCGGCCCGTGCCGCCGCAAATCATTGTCAGTCTGACGCCGCATGACCAGGCTCTCCTGGAAGATGCCTTTTCGATCAAGGAGGGCGCACCGCCCGGAGGCGTGTCGATTGTCCGTCCGCTCCGGGGGCAGAAAAGACAGCTGACTGATTTTGCTGACACCAACGCCCGGGCGGCGCTGGCGCGCGAAAGCGAGAAGATGCTCGAAGAGGCCCTTGTGCTGGAAAAGCTGGCGGCGCAGTTTGATCTGGAGCAGACGCCCGCGCGGATCGAGGTCTATGATAACAGCCACACCGGGGGGACGGAGATGGTGGGTGCCATGATCGTTGCGGGACCGGAAGGGTTGCGCAAGGCGGCTTACCGGAAGTTCAATATAAAGACGGCCGGGGGCGCAGACGATTACGGCATGATGCGCGAGGTTATCAGCCGCCGCTTTGCGCGCCTGACGAAGGCGGAAGACAAGGAAAGTGCGGACAAGCAGGGATCGGAGGCGGCAGAGTGGCCCGACCTTCTGCTGATTGACGGCGGAAACGGTCAGCTGGGCGCTGTCTATGACGTGCTGGACGAAATGGGTATATCCGACAGGTTCGCGGTCATTGCCATTGCCAAGGGGCCGGACCGTCACGCCGGGCGCGAGACTTTTTTTATGCGCGGCCGCCCGTCGATGGAGCTTCCGCCGGATGACCCGGTGCTTCATTACCTGCAGCGCCTGCGGGACGAGGCGCACCGCTTTGCCCTGGGCGCACACCGCGCCCGCCGGGGAAAACAGATGGAGCGATCGGCGCTGGACGGCGTCCCGGGCATAGGTGCGCGGCGCAAAAGGGCGCTGCTGCATCATTTCGGGTCGGCGCAGGATGTCGCCCGTGCGGGGCTGAAAGATCTTGAGAGAGTCGAGGGCATTTCAAAAGCCGTGGCGCGTCGCATTTACGATCATTTTCATGAAGGCTGATTCGTGAATCGAGACACGCTTTATCCACAGCCTCCGCGAACACATTTTTTAAAAAAATAAGAAAAATCAAAGGCTTTTTCGATGCCGGCACTGGACAGCATGCAGGGCCAAAATCCCGTCTTGCGATAGCCATAAGCGCATGTTAGTGTCCAGACGAATTCACGTAAAAGATGTTGCGGCAGTCTGTTCAGTATCCTTTAGGGGATATAAGGCCATGTGCCTGTTTGCCGCCTGTTGGGGTTCGTAAATTTTGAGGGAGAGTATGCATGTTTCATCGCGCTAAAACCGAAGGGAACGCGCCCGCGCCGCAAAACCGCCCGGCAGCAGACCGCCGCGACGGTGAGTCCGGTGTTGCTGTGGCCGAACAGCCCCCCGTTATGGCCGCCGCGGCGCGCTATGATACGAGCGGTGCCGAAATCCACCCGGCGACAAAAAAGCCGGAGCAGAAGCAGGCAGAAACCAGAACGACTGAATCCAGAGCAACTGAAACAAGAACCATTGATAGCAAAGTCGAGGAAAAGAAAATGAGCAAGGAAGAGCAAGAAAAAGTACAACCGCGCGGCATCGACATTCCCGGTCACAGTGCCGGATACCAGCCGCCCCATGCGCTGCAGCCGCCCCGCAATCTCGGCACGTATAACGCCGGCCCCTACAGCACATCGTCGATGGGCACGACGGGCTTTGGCGCGCAGGACAAATCCGGCCAGCAGGGCCGCCGCCTGGTCATCGGCGACGGCATCACGATCTCGGGCGAGATTGACGCCTGCGATTATCTGGTCATCGAAGGCACGGTTGAAGCGGCGCTCAAAGGCGCCAGCGTCCTGGAAGTTGCCGAAAGCGGCACCTTCTACGGCACCGTGGAAATCAACGAAGCCATGATTGCCGGACGCTTTGAAGGCGATCTGACCGTTAACGGCCGCCTGACCATCACTTCCACCGGTTCTGTGACCGGCTCCATTGCCTACAAGGAACTGGCGATCGAATCCGGCGCTGTTCTGGACGGCAAAGCCAGCCCGCTTGCCGGCAAGGCCGCCGCCGCGCCCAAGAAGGACGCCAAGCCGGTATCTCCCGGCAAGCTGAAGGCGCCCGGACGTAACGACAACGCAGGCGAAGGCAACGAGCTGCCGTTCGCCGGCGCTGCCTCGGCTGCGGCTGAGTAGCGCGCGGGACGTCATACAGGTTCGGCCATAACCAAAACCGCAGCCGGTAAGACACCATGAGAAGCCATCACTTTCTATCGCGGTCTGCCGACTTCGCGCTCGCGGGTTTTTCCCGCGGCGCCAGCCGCGCGCGCCTGATGATGGCGGCGGCCACGCTGGTCCTGTCTTTGATGCCTTTTGTACTGCTGACCAGTCACGTCTCGTACAAGCTTTGGCCTTCCAACAAGGCCTTTGCCGCGGCCATGAGCGGAGGCAGCGCCTACCGGCTCAAGCCGATGACGGAGACCGAGCGCCGCCGTCACAGGCAGGCCGTGAAGGACCTTGTCTCCAAGTACCCCGACCGGATTTTAAGCCTGATGGACGACGAGGTGATGATGGCCTTTGCCGTGCCCGAACTGAAACGGGCGGACGGCATGATGCAGGTCTGGCAGTACCGTAACGATTCCTGCATCATGGACGTCTATTTTGAAACGAAAGGTCGCCACGGCGAAAGTTCGGTTGTCCATTACGATATACGGCCGCGCAACAAGGCGGTTCTGGTACGTGCCTCGGCGAAAAATCCTGCCACGCCCGGAAAAAAAGTCTGTGTCCGTGCCCTTCTGACAAACCCCGAAGGGGCTGTGGCTCCTTAATTATCCATTTCCTTGTTTTTGTATGCGCACAGATCGACGACCGGGCATTGCCCGCACAGAGGCCTGCGCGCCTTGCAGATATAGCGTCCATGCAGAATCAGCCAGTGGTGAGCGTGGCGGCGGAATTCGGCGGGTACGACTTTTTCCAGCGCCAGCTCAACTTTCTCCGGCGTCGCACCCGGCGCCAGTCCGGTGCGGTTGGAAACGCGGAATATATGGGTATCGACGGCGATGGTCGGCTCACCAAAGGCGATGTTCATGACAACATTGGCGGTTTTGCGCCCCACGCCGGGCAGCTTCACCAGGGCGTCGCGGTCGGCAGGAACCTGGCCGCCATGCTCATTGATCAGAGCCTGTGACAGGCCGATCACATTTTTGGCCTTGGCGTTGAAAAGGCCGATGGTTTTAATGTGTTGCCTCAGGCAGGCTTCGCCAAGATCCAGCATCTTTCGCGGCGTATCGGCGACGGTGAAAAGGCCGGCGGTGGCCTTGTTAACGCCCTTGTCCGTCGCCTGGGCCGATAGGACGACAGCGACCAGAAGCGTATAGGGGTTGGTATAGTTCAGCTCCCCCTTTGGTTCGGGCTTTTGTGCGCGCAGGCGGGAAAAAAACTCAAAAATATCTTTTTTATTCATTGTCCCTAAATCGCAAGAAACGGGTTGGATTAAAGGCCGGGTGCCGATATCTATATAGCATGAAACAGGCTGAAAAAATCATCGCTGAATCCATAGATTATCTTGTCGCCCACTACGATGAAGGGTTGGACCTTGACCGGCTTGCCCGTCGCGCGGGCTATGAGCCAACCTATTTTCAGAAACTGTTCCGCGAAAAAGTGGGGATCAGCCCCAAGCGCCTGATCCAGTATATGCATGCCCGTCATGCCCACGAATTGCTGCAGGAGGGAGAAACGACACTGGCGGCGGCGCATGAAGCGGGCCTGTCCGGCGCCGGACGGCTTTACGACCTGTTTGTATCCTGCCACGCCGTCACGCCCGGCCATGTCCGCTTTGGCGGGACAGGCGCTACGGTGATCTATGGTTTTCATCCTTCGCCGCTTGGCGAAATACTGGTGGCGCAGACAGATTTCGGCGTCTGCTATCTTGGCTTTCTGGTAGACAGAGACCGAAAGAC
>JANWLB010000109.1 GCA_025451095.1 Alphaproteobacteria bacterium | reverse complement strand
GACCACCGTCCTGATGGCCCGGGCGGATATGTATTTCCTTCTGCCCATGCTGGTCTGGGTCGGTCTTTATGTGCTGATCCTTTATATATTTGTGCCCCGCGTGCGTAACGCTTCCATCGGTCTGTACGAAGCGCAGAGCACCATGGTGGGCCGGATGGTGGATAGCTATACCAACATCATGACGGTCAAGCTGTTCTCGCGCAAAGAGCATGAGGACAAATTCGTGCTGGACGCGTTGCGCCGCCATTCCTCGCAGTTCACCGACAAGAACCGGCAGATTTTCTACATGATTGTGACTCTCAATGCGGTCAACAGCTTTATGATCGGCGCCCTGACGATTTTAAGCCTCTGGCTGTGGCGTGACGGCGCGCTCACGCCCGGCCAGATCGCCATGGTCATACCGCTGGCGATCCAGGTGAACAACCAGATGGGCTGGATCATGTGGGAGGTGACGGGCATTTTTGAATGGCTGGGGACTGTGCAGGAAAGCATGGAAACCATCGCCCGCCCGCATGGCCTGACGGATACGCCCGCGGCGCAGCCGCTCAAAATTGCCAAGGGCGGCATAGAGTTCGACCACATTACCTTCCATTACGGCAAGGGCAGCGGGGTGATAGAGGATCTGAGCCTGCGCATCCTGCCGGGCCAGAAAGTCGGGCTGGTCGGTCACAGCGGTGCCGGCAAAAGCACCCTGGCCAGTCTCCTGTTGCGTTTTTACGATCTGGAGGGAGGGCGCATCCTGATCGATGGCCAGGACATTTCCAAGGCGACGCAGGAAAGTTTGCGCGCGGCGATCGCGATGGTGACGCAGGACACATCTCTCATGCACAGGTCGATTGCCGATAATATCCGCTATGGCCGCCCCGACGCGACCATGGCGGAGGTCGAGGCCGCTGCCGGCAAGGCGCAGGCGCAGGAGTTCATACGAGAGCTGCAGGATGACCGCGGCGGCCATGGCTATGATGCGCGCGTGGGCGAGCGGGGCGTCAAGCTCTCCGGTGGCCAGCGTCAGCGCATCGCTATTGCCCGGATCATCCTGAAGAACGCCCCGATCCTAATCCTGGACGAAGCGACGTCGGCGCTCGACAGCGAGGTCGAAAGCTATATCCAGCAGCAGCTGGCCGGGCTTATGGCCGGAAAGACCGTGATCGCCATTGCGCACCGTCTCTCCACCATTGCCCGCATGGACCGGCTGATTGTCATGGAGCGCGGGCAGATCGTGGAGGACGGGCCGCATGACGAACTGGTAAGACGCAACGGACATTATGCCCGTCTGTGGGCGCTGCAGTCGGGGGGCTTTCTGCCCTGAAGCCCCCAGAGTCGTTCCGGCGGAATGGTGACAAAGGGCACGGCTCCGTGCTAGATCAGGGCGATGAAATCAGACAGGACAATGGACGCTCCTTTTTCCCGCTTCTGGTGGCTCTGGCTGCCGCTGCTGATCATGGCGGCGCAGCTTGTTCTGGAGTTTACTTTAGACAGCAGGACGTTATCGATCCTGCATTCCGAAGGGGGCCCGCACGAAACAATGCAAACCCTGGCGGTCGCGGCGGCCCTCGTCGTGGCCGCCATCACGCTGCTGCGGTTTCCCTATGCGCAAAGGCCGTGGCTGGCGCTCTGGGTAGCGCTGGCGGCGCTGTGCTGTTTTTACGTGACGGGGGAAGAGATCAGCTGGGGCCAGCATCTTTTCCACTGGGCCACGCCCGGTTTCTGGTCCGGCATCAACGACCAGAATGAAACCAACCTGCACAATACCTCCTCCTGGCTTGATCAGAAGCCGCGCCTGCTGCTCGAACTGGGCGTTCTGACCGGCGGCATCCTGATGCCCTTAATCCGGCGCTTCAGGCCGGCGCTGCTGCCGGCCCGTTTTGCCGCTATCTATCCGCCCGACTGCCTGGCCGTCACCGCGCTTCTGGCACTGGCGGTCAAGATCACCGATACCGTGGCCGAGGCGCTCCACGTGTCGATTTTCGAGCGCGGCAGCGAAGTGCAGGAGTTGTATCTCTTTTATTTCGTGCTGCTTTACCTGCTGGCGCTCCATAATAGAATTATGAAAAAGAAAGTATAATTTTCTGTGGGCTTTAACCTCTCGGGCATTGGGCTTCGCACCGCATCAGATTTAAAGTTGAATCAGGCGGCGGTATCTCTTGATATAATCAAAAAATTATCGTAAAGAAGACTCGTTCACGTAATACGGACTTTGATCTTACCATAATGTTTTCTCCGCGCTTTTTGCGCGGCTTGGGGAATGGTGGGAGCCGGTGCTTAGTTATATGTGTAGAGCCGATCATTTAGAAGATCCGCGCGACATGCTGCGGCCGTCGGTTCTGTGGGCCGGCATTCCAGGCGCAGCGTCTTTTATCCGTAAGCGAAATATGCTGGCGCCGCCTGCGGGCGGCTGGCCTTTTTGCGTCGTCGCTTGCGGACAAATCTATCAGGCAACATAACGTAATAAAAAAATGAACCAGGGAGTATGCCAGACAGATGAGCGGTAAGAAAAAAAAGAGCGCAAAGCGCGAATTTGCAAAGGCGGCCGCCTACCATCCTTCGTTCTTTCCCGCCGAGGTCGGTATCGATGCCCGCAAATACTATCTGGGCGAGCCCGTTTCCCACGCCGGCGTCAAATTTTATGCCGAACAGGGCAGCATCCACGGAGCGCGCGCCAACATCGTTCCTTCGGGCGGACAGCTCACCATCGAGATTGATCACTGGGTTCACAGGCCGGACGGCCAGAACATCACGACCCGCTTCATGGAGATCCATGCCGAAAAAGGCAAGGATGATGCCGGCAATCCGGCCGTTTTTATCACCCGGGCGGTCCTGCAAGGAGCTGATCTTAATATCGGCGACCGCAAGATCCTCAACAGCGCCGTGGCCACCTGCCAGCAGGTGGTGGAGCAGCTGCGCGTCGATCACAGCATGCCTCTTCTTAATAACGTCGCGCAGAAAAACGGCCTGAAAACCAAACCTCTGCCGGAAACGTACAAGGACGGCGAGGTCCGCCACGCCTATGAAACCGGCCAGACGGTGACGCGCAAATTCCTGCGCGTGCCGGAAGTCTTCCTCCCGGCGCTGGCCGGATTCAACAAGGACGGCGAAGCCGTAACAGCGGAAGCGCCGGCTCTGTCCTGGGCCGTGCAGCGCGATCCATCCAATCCCTCCAAGGAATACGCTTTGCGTGCCCAGATGGAAAAGACGCCGGGCGGCGCCGACGATGCCGGCAATCCGACACCGCAGGGAACGCTGGTGTCGCTCAGCCTGGCGGCGAAAGAGGGCAAGGGTGACAACACTTTGGCTGGTCACAACGTTGCCCGTCTTCATTTCAAGCCCCTGACCAATCCGGAAAACATAGGTCTGGTCGAGCTGCGCGCGGCGGAGATTGACGGCCGCGTTCTGCCTTTAAGCGACCACAAAGGGATGGTGCGTGCCTTGCATTTTGTGCGCGACAGCGCGCTCCAGGCTCAGGCCAGCATCATGCCGGACATGGCGGAAATCATCGGCTACACCAACCTGCAAAAATCCATCAGCGGCCTGCCACCGCTTTCCCGCAAGGATGGCCAGCGCTACACCTACCGCGTTCTGGGCGGAACGCCCTCAGGTCCGCGCCTGTTCGCACAGGAAGACAGCATCGGCGCCACTAGCTGGCTGCACCTTTACGAATGGTCCGACGAAAAGGGCGAATACAAGTCCGAGGCCGGCATGGTGGATAGCGGTATTCTGCCGCTCGACCGCAATAAAACCGGCTTCGATGCCATGATGAATTTCGCGGGCGATTATTTTGAGCACCGCACCAACCAGAAGCACAGGCCGAAGCATAAAGTCTCGGCGCTGGTCGTCACACACCACCACATCGACCATTACATGGGCCTGCCGCACATGCTTCTGGCGGGCTATGTCGTCGATCACGTGGTCTGCAACGCCGCCACCCGCATGTATATCGAAAAGGAATGCAAGGCGCTCAACGTGCCGGCGGAATATATGCCCAAAAAATGGACGCAGCTGGGTGGCGACACGGACCTGACGATCGGCAAGTTCAATGTATCCTCGGGCTGGATACCGCACTCAGCCATCACAAACTGGGTCTGCGTCAAGACGCCCGAAGGCAGCGTGTTCCATTACAGTGATTCCAAGGCCGACCCGACGGTCAAAAGCCATCCCGGTCCGGATCTTGAGCGCATCGCCGCGCAGAAGCCGACCATGACAGTCGTCGATTCGACGCGCGCCTTTAAGGATGATGAGGTCCGCAGGGAAGAAGATATCGAGGAGGAGGCGGTCAAGTTTCTGGAAGAGCACCCTGACAAGGGCGCGATCACGTTTCATATCGGCAGCAACGCGGCGCACATGGTCTCCATCGCCAGCGCTTATGGCCGCACAAACCGCGACGCCGTGGTCATGGGCGCCGCCAAGATATTTCTCAAACATGTGCTCGACAAGGTTGGCTTGCGCGACGGCAAGGGGCTAAAGAGCTATATCAAGCACGAATATGGCACCGATGTCGTGAATTATTCGCCCAAGGCCAAGGGCGCGAATGCGATCATAAACGGCCCGCTGGGCAATCAGGGCATATTCGCCACCGGTACACACAACGAGATCATGTCGATCGTCAACCGGCTGATCGAAAACAAGGACCAGCAGAAGCTCGGTTTTATCACACCGCAAAAATACGTGGTGATTTTGGCCCAGACAGCGATTCCCGGAAGCCAGAAAGGCTGGCTCGAGGTTGAGGAGTGGCTCAAACGCCGCGGCTTCGAGTACAAGATTGTCCATGCATCGGGCCACGGCGGCGCCAAGGACATAGAAAAAATGCTCGACTGGACCAAGTCGCCCTATGGCGTGGCCACGCACGGAAACAATATGCAGCGTGCCGCGTCCGAAAAAATCATCAAGAAAAAAGGCATGCTGGCAATAAACCCGGCCGAACAGGACGTCATACAGATTTCCGACAAGGCCGGCTGCCGCATCGTGGCGCAGGAACCATCCGTGATGGTCTATTACTCGGTCAAGCGCCCGGACGGCCAGTATTACAGCTCGGGCGAGGATGTCGAGTATTACGCCCATACCGCATCGCCGGAAATACGCACGCCGGTTGGTGAAATCATCCGCGATATCAGCCGTATCAAGAACAGCGAGACGCGCAAAGGCGCCGCGCCGCACCGCCAGCTGAGCGTCAGGCTCGGCGGCGATCCCGTGCTCAATCTCGAAGGCGCCCGGGTCAAAAGCTCGCAGGCGCGCGTTCAGGTTTCGCTGCCCGACTACCTGATACAGAACGGCATTCTGCGCCGCGTGGTCTATGACTGCGAAACCACGCAGACGGGCCGCTTCGCCTGGATTACCCAGTTCGCAGCGCGCCGCACGTCATGGACCGATGACAAGGATGTCCAGACGATCAATATCCGCCAGACTCTGCCGGCGCACGTCCTGCCGGATCTGGAGGCGCTGCTGGTTACCGGCGTCCGCCCGTCGGAGTTGTACAAGACGGGTGCGGCCTATTATCCGCCGCGGCAGTTCTACTTTGAGACCATGAAGTTTTTCCAGGACTCGAGAAAGCTCGAGCCCGCCAGCCGCCTGTGGGTCGATCGCGCCAAGCCGCCGGAAGATCCGTCTGCTGGATGTAAAAATCCGGCCAGCAAAAGCTGCGATCTGGATGGATACAAAAAGCGCAGCATCACATACGCGTTTGAGAAGGCCAGCTGTTTCGAGGAGCCGCGCGCGATCACGGTCAAAGCGCTGGTGGGCGGTTTCAACAGTACGCGTTCCGATGACATGTGGCTGCAGCATGCCGGCTTCCGCGCCGGGGCGCTGCGCTATTCGCCGACCAATACGGGCGGTATGCGCCGCTTCGACTTGCGCAACATGGCCCGCATGTATGCCTATCTTTGCCCCGACAAATTCAAAACTAGGCGCAAGCCGGAAGACCCGGCCGATCCCGAAGTCGGCAAGTTGCTGGACTTCACGGTAAAGGGCGTGATGGAAGCCAACAATCTTGGTTATGACGAACATGCCCATGATGCCGGCGTCGACATTGAGATGGAAGACCAGAAGCTCCTGAGGTTCATGCTCGACAGGGATCCTGAGCTTTTCACCCAGTGCCTGATGAACACGAACCCGAAAGAAATAAAAACCTTCCTGGCGGGTACGCATAACGGCATGCTCTATCCACGGCATCTCCTGACCTATATCAATTCCGCCGCTGTTGAGGCGCGGGCGAACATAGGTGTTTATGTTGGCCGGTCTATCGATACGGTGCAAAGAAACAAGGCGCTGATCTTCAACGTCTCCGATTTCGATCCCAAAGACTTCGAGGGCCTTTCGGCGCAGCAATTTGCTGAAATCATGAGCGATCCCAAACACCGCTTGCACAAGGCGTTCGAGATCGTGCAGATCAACCGTCAACCGCTTCTCGCCTCTCTCGACCGGGGCATGGCGGTTGGTGCGAACCGCGGGTCATCGGTCGAAACCATGAAGGGAGCGAAGCATTTCATCGAGCGCAACCCGGCGATGGCGATGGAGATGATACGCGGCATGGAGATTGCCCGCTTCACGCCCGACCCGAGCGAGCGGATCCCGCTCGAAGACCGCATATTTGCGCCGGAGTTTATGGAGATGAGCGCGCATGACCGCGATTTGGCCAAGCTGTTCGAGCCGAGCGACGAAAGAGAATTCACGGATCAGAAAATTGCCAATGAGCTGAACAAGCGGCGTGCCCACGCGCTCGATGACCTTCACAGCACGGTGGTACGTGAACGTTATGTGGCCGTCCTGTACCAGATTGAGCGAGAATATGAGCAGCTTTTTGGCAAAAAGGCGAAATACCTGCACCCCGAAGACCGGGCGCGGGAAAAGGCCAAGGAAAAGGCCCGCGTGCACGGCCTGATCGACACCAAGACGCATGTTCGTGACACGGGCGCCATCTCTCTGGGCCAGCTGGAAAACCAGATAAGGGACGCCCGCAAAAACTGGGACAAGATAATGGAAGGCAAGACGCCGGACCAGCGTGCCATATGCGCCATCATCCTCGAGGAAACCGAGGCGCTGGTGCAGGATGTCAAGATGAAGATTGCCAACACCGACAAGGACTGGGCGCTGACGCCACACGATTACCAGCTTCTGGGTCTGGATGACAACATACCCTACGGCCGTTATCGTCCGCCGCTGGATCCCAATCCGACGCGCCGGCCGAAGAGCCTGGCTCTCGGTTGATTCCCGGGTTGATTCCCGGGCTGATTTCCGCAGCTGACTTTAAGAAGATTTTCTGAGCAGCAGGGCGACCCAGCCGTCGGCCTCAAATCGCGCCTGTTTGTTCAGGCCCTCTCCGGCGTAGCATTCAAGGATTTCGCTTTCCTGCTCAACCAGCAGGCCGGAGAGAATCGCGTGTCCGCCGGAGGACAAGGCGTCCGCAAGCCCGGGCGCCAGCGTGATCAGCGGCTCTTTGAGTATATTTGCCAGGATCAGATCGAAAGGCCTGCGCGCTTTTATGACGTCTGTGTCGAAGTCGCTGCCTTCATGGCAGGCAATGCGGGCGCTGACACCGTTAATGGCGGCGTGATGGGCGCCGACGCGCACGGCCTCGGCATCCATGTCAACGGCCAGCACCGGACAAGGCCACAGCTTCGCGGCCGCGATGGCAAGAATGCCGGAGCCCGTTCCCATGTCAAGAATAGCGCGCGGCGCGACATTCTCCCCGGCCAGTTGCAAGAGGGCGCGCAGGCAGCCCGCTGTCGTGCCATGTTCGCCGGAGCCGAACGCCGTTGCCGCATCGATCTGCAGCGAAATCAGGCCCGCGGGCGGGGGGTCTTTATGATGGCTGCCGTAAATAAAGAAGGAGCCGACGTTGAAGGGCTGAAACTGCCGGTAGCTGTGCTCCAGCCAGTTGATGTCGGGCACGTCCTCGATTTCCCAAATGCCTTTATCCAGAGGCAATATTTCCGCCACGTGCGCGGGCAGGCTTTGAGCCAGCGCCGCGTGGTCCGGCTTTGAATCAACAATCCATGTGATGACCCAGGCGCCGGTGTGCTTGTTGTTTTCGCGCAGGGCGCACGCGGCGAGGGCGGAGTCCTCCAGGGCGGAGATAAAACTGCCGACCCGGGCATCGTCCAGGTCGGCAGGCATTTTCAGCTTGATGTTGTATAGACGGGTCAGCCTTTGGCCTTGGGATCTTCGGCGACGTCTTCCTCAAGTTCCTCCTCGAGCGAGCCGATATCCTCGTCCTCAATATCGAGGTCGGGGTCGGCGGTGTCCAGATCCTCGTCCTTGCCGGCGCCCTCCTCCAGACTCTCGACATCCTCAAGGCTGACGATGTCCAGACGCTCGACGCCCAATTCCTCCTCGGAGGCGCTGGGAGCGGCTCCCAAGGGAACGGCGACGCTCTTGCTGACAGCATCGTTGGCCACAACGCTGGCGCGGCCCCGACGGCCTTTGAGCTTGAGCTCAACCACGAATTCGGTCTTGCAGCTGGGGCAGTTAACGGGACGCTTGTTGAAGTCGTAATAACGCGTGCCGCAACTGGGGCAGATGCGCTTTAATCCTCTGGGCTCTGCAGCAACAGCCACTCTATCCTCCTCGGTGATCGTGTTTAAAGACTGACAGTCAAAAAAGGTAATACAGCAACTGCCCGATTTTGCTGATTTTGTCAAAGACAAAGTGGATTCTTGCCCTATTTGGTTATAAGGTTATGGGTGCCCCGGAGTTCCCGGGCCCTTAGTTGAATTTCTGCAAACTGACGCCGGAGGATCCCGTCATGGAAAAGCCTGTCGTAATATGCGGCTATAAGCGTTCGCCCTTTCATTTTGCCAGCAAGGGCGCTTTGGCCGGGGTAAGGCCCGATGACATGGCGGCGGCCGTCGTCAAGGCGCTGATCAAGGAGACAGGGGTTAATCCCGAACATATCGAGGATCTCCTGATGGGCTGCGCTTTTCCGGAGGCTGAGCAGGGGTTTAATCTGGCGCGCATCGTGGTGCAGCTGGCCGACTTACCCGTAAGTATAGGGGGCGCCACCGTTAACCGCTTCTGCGGCTCTTCCATGACGACGGTGCAGATGGCGGCCGGCTATATCCAGATGGGGGCGGGGGACGCCTTTATCTGCGCGGGCGTGGAATCGATGTCGCGCATTCCCATGGGCGGTTTTAACCCCATGCCGAATCCGTCTTTGGGCAAAACCTATCCGCAGGCATATATGTCAATGGGCGAAACGGCGGAAAACCTCGCCCGCAAATATCAGCTCACCCGCGATGAACAGGACAAATTCGCCATGGCTTCCCACCATAAGGCCGCCAAGGCCCGCGACAAGGGCCAGTTCAAGGCGGAGATTGTGCCGATCGGCAGCGTGGCCGAGGATGGCTGCATTCGCGGCGACACGACGCTGGAGGCCCTGGGGGGCCTGAAACCGGCCTTCGATGAAGGAGGGACGGTCACGGCGGGTTCTGCTTCGCCACTCACCGATGGCGCGTCTGCGGTTCTGGTGACTTCGGCTGAGTACGCCAAGAAACACAAACTTCCGGTCATGGCGCGTCTTCGTTCTGTAGCGGTCGCGGGCTGCGCCGCCGAGATTATGGGTATCGGCCCGGTTCCGGCCAGCCGCAAGGCGCTGCAGAGGGCAGGAGTTGACATAAAAGATATCGATATATTTGAATTGAATGAAGCCTTCGCCGCCCAGTCTCTTTCGGTTATACGCGAACTGGGCGTGGATCAGGGCAAGCTCAACCTGGATGGCGGGGCAATCGCTCTGGGCCACCCCCTGGGGGCTTCCGGTGCCCGGATTACGGGCAAACTGGCCAGTCTCCTGCTGCGGGAGAAAAAATCCCTTGGTCTGGCGACCATGTGCATAGGCGGTGGACAGGGTACGGCGGTCATATTAGAAGCCGCTTAAGATATCGGCATAAGCCTCAAATTTTGATTTTTGTTAAGAAAAAATTTTTGATGGCGACCTAAAATTGAATGCAGACCCGCCGGGAATTCCGGTTTTTTCGGGTCGGGGTTTTGGAGAACCACGTCTTGATGGATAGTGAAACAGCGGCCGGCTTTTTGCAGACCTTGAATCTGCCGGACGGTAAAGACATCAATTTAATTGAGCGGCGCTTCCTTGATCTCGTCAAGGACCACATCTATGCCGTCGCCGAATCCTATGACGAGGAGCAGGTCGCTCGTGAAGAAGACTGGCTGGCGGAGTTCCACAATTCTTTTTTCCAGTATGCGGGCCAGTGGATTACCGAACAGATGCTGGCGCGCGGCGATGAGGCCGAACACCCGGAGGCACTCAAACTGGTGACCACGGCGCGCGGCGCGATCGAGGCGCTGCAGAAGAACATCATCGCGTTTTCCCAGTGTTATATGCACATCAATCGCTTCATGACGCTTCTGCGCGATGAAATAAGACGCGAGGAAATCAAGGTCGGCGCCATCCCGAAAAACGTGAAATGGACTTCCGATGCCGGCGTCATCATTGCCCGCCACAAAAAGCGGAAAAAGCAGATTATTGAGGATAACAGGCGCATGCGCGAATCCCGGGATCTGCTGGAAAAAATTGAAGGCGACATGATGGTGCTGCGCAAATCGATCAGCACTCTTTACGGCAAGGAAACCGGGGAAACCTATGCCCGCCGCATCATCTCTTCCCTGCGCACCTCCGATTTCAAAAAGGCGCGCAAGGCGGTCCAGGATCTTCTGTCCACGAAGGCCAAATTCTCCCTCGACCTGAAGGGCTCGAACGAGGCCCACAAAAATCTCGAGGAAACGGCAACCCGCCTGATCGATACAATCTCCGCCCAGGTCAAGGTCCTGCAGGGGCATGACAACAAGCTCTATCTGCGGCCGATCGAAACCGACATGGCTTTCAATGCCCAGGTGCAGGAGCTGCGCAAGATCAAATCCTTTCTTGCGAAATATCATCTGCCTTACATGCAGTACAAGCTCGACTCGCTCTTTCACCTGAAGGACAAGCTGCTGGTCGTCGGCTCGCTTGAAAGCCTCCTGACGCTGTACAAGCGGCTGATAATGGGAATTGTCGGGCCGCTGAAGACTATTCGTGATGTGCGGCTGTATGAGCACGAGGTTCTGGATCACATCAGCTGGCTCCTGAACGGCCAGTTCCAGGAAGTGCCGAAAATTCTCGAACGTGCCCGTGAGACGGTCAGCGAGTTCCGGGAAAGCCGGAAGGAATACGAGGAGCTGGAGAAAATGTCGCTGCAGGAAGTGGCGATTGACCAGAATCAGGCCTCGGCCGCCAACGTCTGAAAGCCAGCGACAACCGGCGTTCCGCCGCAAAATATATATTCTCCGTATTTCTATTCCCCTTCCGAATTGATATGCTTGAGCAGTGAATTTCCGGGCTGGCTCGCAGCCCTGCCGAAAGCAGAAATCAAGGGTTGAGAAAGGGTTCTTCATGCCAATCAAGAAAGTCGCCGTCATCGGGTCCGGGGTCATGGGCAGCGGCATCGCCGCGCAGGTGGCTAATGCCGGCATACCTGTCGTGCTTCTCGATATCGTGCCCAAAAGCGGCGACGATCGTTCGGCTCTGGCGCGCGGCGCTATCGAAAAGATGCTCAAAGGCGATCCCGCGCCGTTCATGCACCGGCGGAACGCCAAGCTGATCACGCCCGGCAATCTTGAGGACGATCTCGAGTTGCTCAAGGACTGCGACTGGATCATTGAGGTGGTTCTCGAGGATATCAAGGTCAAGCACGCCACCTATGAGAAACTGCAAAAGCACCGCAAGAAAGGCTCGGTCGTTTCCTCCAACACCTCGACCATTCCGCTGCACAAGCTGGTGGAGCCGTTCGGTGACGCGCTGGCCAAAGATTTCCTGATTACGCACTTTTTCAATCCGCCGCGCTATATGCGCCTGCTGGAGATCGTCGTCGGTGAAAAGACGCGCAAGGAGGCCGCCGCCGAGATCGAGGAATTTTGTGATGTCGCGCTGGGCAAGGGTGTGGTGCATTGCCACGACACGCCGGGCTTCATCGCCAATCGCCTGGGCGTTTTCTGGATGCAGGCGGGCCTGAACGAGCTTATAAATCTCGACATTTCTGTGGAGACGGCGGATGCCATCCTGTCGAAGCCCGTCGGCATTCCCAAGACGGGCATTTTCGGCCTGATCGACCTGGTCGGCATCGACCTCATGCCGCATCTGGCGGAATCGATGCTTTCGACTCTGCCCAAGAACGACGAATACCGGAAGATCTACAGGGACTATCCTTTCGTGCACCGCATGATTGAAAACGGATTCAACGGCCGCAAGGGCAAGGGCGGCTTCTACCGCCTGAACCCGGACCCGAAGGCCAGGAAGGAAAAGCAGACGCTTTCGATCGATCCCGACATGTTCGATGAAGGCATGTACCGCAAATCGGAAAAGCCGAAGCTGGCTTCGGCCGACGCGGGCAAAAAAGGCCTGCGCGCCGTGTTTGAGGCCGATGACGAAGGCGGGCGCTATGCCTGGGCCGTGCTCTCGAAGACGCTCGCCTATGCCGCATCACTGGTGCCGGAGATCGCGGACGATATCGCTGCGGTAGATGAGGCGATGAAGCTCGGCTATAACTGGAAAAAAGGCCCGTTCGAGATGATGGACGACATGGGCCCGGCCTGGTTCGCTGAAAAACTCAAAAGCGAGAAGATCGAAATACCCGCCATCCTGAAAAAGGTCGGCGCCGGAACATTCTACAAGGTTGAAAACGGCAAGCTGCATTATTTCGGCACAGACGGCGCCTATCATGAAGTAAAGCGCCCGCCCGGCGTTCTGCTGTTGCGCGATATCAGGCTGGGCTCCAAGCCGCTTATCAAGACGGCCAGCGCATCGGTGTGGGATATTGGTGATGGCGTGCTGTGCGTTGAGTTCACCGGCAAGATGAACACGCTCGACGACCAGGTGTTTGAGGCCTACGCCAAGGCGATCGCGCTGATCGGCGACGGCAAGAAGCAATACAAGGCAATGGTTATCTACAACGAAGGCACAAACTTCTCGGCCGGCGCCAATCTCGGCCTTGCCATGTTTGCCATGAATATCGCTCTTTGGCCGCAGATTGAGGAGCTGGTCTCTGGCGGTCAGCGCGCCTATATGGCGCTCAAATACGCGCCGTTTCCCGTGGTTGCTGCGCCTTCCGGCCTGGCATTGGGCGGCGGATGTGAAATTCTGCTCCATGTCGATCATGTGCAGGCGCACGCCGAGCTGTATACCGGACTGGTCGAAGTGGGCGTAGGCCTGATCCCGGGCTGGGGCGGCTGCAAGGAGATGATCCTGCGCTTCCAGGAGGAAGAACGCGAGAATTACAAAAAGGCCGTCGGCGGCGAGCGTATGTGGTTCAGCCCGCAGAACACCCCCATGGGCGCCGTGCGCAAGGCTTTCGAGACCATCGGCACGGCCAAAGTTGCCAAATCGGCGCAGGAGGCCCAGGAGATGCGTTTCCTGCGCAAAACCGATGCCATCACCATGAACCGCGACCGGCTGTTGTTCGACGCCAAGAAAAAGGCGCTGGAGCTGGCGAAAGATTATAAGGCGCCGGAAAAACCCAAGGAGGTCCGTCTGCCTGGCCCTTCGGGACGGATGGCGCTCGATCTCGCCGTGGCCGACCTGCGCAAGAATGGCAAGGCGACGCCGTACGATGTCACTGTCTCCACCATGCTGGCCCGCGTTCTCTCGGGCGGCGAGAAGGCGGACTGGACGAAGCCGTTAAGCGAAGACAATATCCTCGCGCTGGAACGGGAGGAGTTCATGAAACTGGTCCGCCAGCCCGGCACGCTGGCCCGGATCGAGCACATGCTGGAAAACGGCAAGCCGCTGCGGAACTAGAGAGTTCTCATGTTTTGGAAGAAAAAAGGCGCCGGCGGAAAAGACGGAAAAGACAAGAAAGGCGGAAAACCTTCGCGCGAGGAGTTGATCGCGCAGGCGACCGCCAACGCCCGCGCTGCCCGTGAAAGACTGGGCGACGAAACAATCCAGAAAATGGCGGCCGCTTTGCAAAAGCAGCAGCAGGCGCAGCAGGCCGCTAAAAAGCAAAAGGAAATATCTCCGCTGGAACAGGCCAAGGCCCGCATCCGGGCTATGGACAAAGACAAGGTGGCTGACCATATAAGGCTGATGATCGACGAAGACGAATAAGCAGCAAAAAGCACCCAAGAAAACACCCAAGAAAATTATAAGGAGATTTTTATGTACAAACTTTATTATTCTCCCGCCTCCTGCTCGATGGCGGTTCACGTGGCCCTGATCGAAACGGGCGCTGAATTTGAGCTGGCCCGGATTTCAATCCCCGCGGGCGATAACAAAAAACCCGAATTCCTGAAGCTCAATCCGCGCGGCCAGGTGCCTGTACTGGTCGAAGACGGCACGACCGTCATTCGTGAGGGTGGCGCCATTCTCAGCTACCTGCTCGACAAGCATAAAAACCCGCTTTTGCCTTCGTCCGGCCCTGCCCGCGCTGCCGCGCTCGAGGCCTTGATGTGGGCAAACGCCAGCCTGCATCCGGCCTATGGCCGCGCCTTCTGGGCCGGCAAGGCCTTCAGCGACCCCGCCGTCAAGGCGGAAGTGCAGAAGGCCGCCTGCGCCGGCATCCAGTCCTACTGGGACGAGGCCGAGGAGCGCCTGGCGAAAAGCAAATACATGGCTGGCGCAACCCTGACCATGGGCGATATCCTGATGACGGTCATTGCGAACTGGAACCAGTGGATACCGCATGAGATCAGGCTGGGCCTGAACGTGCAGCGTGTAATCAGGGAAGTGATCGCGCGGCCCTCCTATCAGAAGGCTCTGAAAACCGAACAGGTGGAATACAAGGCCGCGGCTTAAGCGCCGCCCGTAGCCGTCGGGTAAACGTTCTAACAGGCCGCGGTTACTGGCAGGCCAGGCACTCTTCGTATTTCTTGGACTCGCCCAGCTCTGGTTCCTTGTCGCGCTGCGGCACGGGCGCCTGGCCCTTGCTGCGCTCCCAGCTGGCGGCGCTTTCCGCGCGCTGGATGGATTTGGAGCGGCAGTAATACAGGCTCTTGACGCCCTTGCGCCACGCATCCCAGTGCAGCTGGTGCAGGTCGCGCTTGTGCACGTTGGCGGGAATGAAGACATTGAGGCTCTGCGCCTGGCAGACGAAAGGCGTCCGGTCGGCGGCATGTTCGACCAGCCAGCGTTGGTCGATTTCAAAAGCGGTCTTGAAGACGTCTTTTTCGTCCTGACTCAGGAAGTCGAGATGCTGGATCGACCCTTCGTTGGTGAAAATGGACGACCAGATATCGGCCGTGTTCTGTCCCTTTTGCTCCAGTATCCGCTCCAGGTTCTTGTTGCGGACCGCGAAGTTGCCGGACAGGGTTTTGTGATTATAGGCGTTGGCGGCGTTGGGCTCGATGCCGGGGCTCGATCCGCCGCAGATGATGGAGATGGAGGCGGTTGGCGCGATCGCCATTTTGTTGGAAAAACGCTCCATGACGCCATAATCGGCGGCATCGGGGCAGGGGCCGCGCTCGTGCGCCAGCTTGACGGAGGAATCGTCGGCCTGCCTTTTGATGTGCTGGAACATGCGGCGGTTCCAGACCTTGGCCATTACCGATTCCATCGGGATCATTTTTGACTGCAGGAAGGAATGAAAGCCCATGACGCCCAGGCCGACCGAACGCTCGCGCATGGCGGCATATTTGGCGGTTTTCATGCTCTCCGGCGCCTTGGCGATGAAATCGCTCAAGACGTTGTCGAGGAAGCGCATGACGTCCTCGATGAAGGTCGGGTGATCCTGCCACTGCTCGAAGGTCTCAAGGTTAAGCGAGGACAGGCAGCACACGGCTGTGCGGTTGTTGCCCAGATGGTCGCGGCCCGTGGGCAGCGTGATTTCCGAGCACAGGTTGGACATTTTGACGCTAAGGCCGGCCATCTTGTGATGATCGGGGATCGCATCGTTTACGTGATCGATGAAGATCATGTAGGGCTCACCGGTTTCGATGCGCGCGGTCAGCAGGCGGATCCACAGGTCGCGGGCCTTGATGCGGTCAACGACATGATTATCCTTGGGGCTCTTGAGAGCCCATTCCTCGTCGTTCTCGACTGCTTCCATGAAGCGGTTGGGAATCAGGACGCCGTGATGCAGGTTCATCGCCTTGCGGTTCGGGTCGCCGCCGGTCGGGCGGCGCAGCTCAATGAATTCCTCAATCTCGGGGTGCCAGACGGGCAGGTAAATGGCGGCGGAGCCGCGGCGCAGCGAGCCCTGGGAAATAGCCAGAGTCAGCGAATCCATGACGCGGATAAAGGGAATAATGCCTGATGTTTTGCCGTTGCGGCCGACTTTCTCGCCGATGGAGCGCAGGTTGCCCCAGTAGGAGCCGATGCCGCCGCCGCGCGCTGCCAGCCAGACATTCTCGTTCCACAGATCGACAATGCCTTCCAGGCTGTCGTCGCACTCGTTCAGGAAGCAGGAAATGGGCAGGCCGCGATTCGTGCCGCCGTTAGACAGCACCGGCGTGGCCGGCATGAACCAGAGGTTCGAAATATAGTCGTAAATGCGCTGGGCGTGATCACTGTCGTCGCCATAATACATGGCGACGCGGGCAAACAGGTCCTGATAGGATTCTTCAGGCAGGAGATAGCGATCTGTAAGCGTGGCTTTGCCGAATTCTGTCAATTTGGCGTCGCGCGACCGATCGATCTGGACCCGGTTTCCTCTTTCCATCTGCGCAACGTCAAACATGTCCCCGTTCCCCCACGTTATGGCAAGAATTAGTGCAGCCAGATTGTAAATATTATAGTTCGGATAGTCGTGATAAAAACCACAAGCGTTTGCGGTTGTTATTTTCTCAACCTACTAGATATCGTGTTTAGTGTCCTCATGACTTTATTCCTAATGCCCTTATTTTTGTGGCAGGAACCAGATTCAAGAGACTGAAAAAACTGTTTCAATTTGAGTCATACACAGAAAGATCCCGTCTAAAAAACGCAACGACATTTCAGGATTACAAAAACAAAGGAGAGAACCCGTATGCAGGGATGAAAAAGCCGGAGGCATGGAAAACCGCATGAAAGCAGGCAAAAAAGGCGATTTGCTATCAAGGGCCGCTTTTTATGTTTTATGCGGTTTCATATTATAAAATAACATAAATAAGACTTCAGTCCTATCAGGCTGTGGCGTGCCTTATGAAACGTAACTATCTATTTAGAATTGATTGATTATATAAAGGCGGTTATAGAATTCTCCCGTTCTTCTTCTCACCATAAGGCACCTTTTTCGTGACACTGGCAGACAGAAAAGAGACCGCAAATACGCGTCAGACGAAGATTGTGGCAACGCTCGGTCCCGCTTCGAGCAGCGCCGAGATGATTCGGGCTCTGTTTACAGCCGGTGTCGATGTTTTCCGCCTCAATTTCAGCCACGGCACGCATGCCGACCACCAGGAGCGGCTCGCCCTGATTCGCAAGATCGAGCAAGAATTTGCCACCCCTGTCGGCGTTGTTGCCGATCTGCAGGGCCCGAAGCTGCGTGTCGGCAAGTTCAAGGACGGCGCCGTCGATCTGAAGAAGGGGATGCTATTGCGTCTTGATCTCGATACAGCCGAAGGCGATGAAAAACGCGTCAACCTTCCACATCCCGAAATTATCAGGGTGCTTTCGCCGGGCGCGGTGATTCTGGTCGATGACGGCAAGGTCCGCATGCAGATTCGTGAAAAGGGAGCCGATTATCTTCTGGCCGAGGTGATCAGCGGCGTACGCCTTTCCAACAACAAGGGCGTCAACGTCCCGGGCGTAATGCTGCCGATCGCGGCTCTCACCGCCAAGGACCGCAAGGACCTGACCGCAGCGCTTGATATGGGCGTGGACTGGATCGCGCAGAGTTTCGTGCAGCGCCCGGATGACGTGGCCGAAGCGCGCAAACTGATCGCCGGCCGCGCCGGACTCATTGCCAAAATCGAAAAGCCGACAGCACTGGAACATTTCGACGCGATCCTCGACCTGGTCGACGGCATCATGCTGGCGCGCGGCGACCTGGGCGTGGAGATCGCGCCCGAAGACGTGCCGTCCGTGCAAAAACGTATTGTGCGCAAGGTGCGCGACGCCGGAAAACCGATCATCGTCGCGACGCAGATGCTCGAGTCGATGATCGAGAATCCCGCACCGACGCGGGCCGAGGCCTCGGATGTCGCCACCGCCGTTTATGACGGCACCGACGCTGTGATGCTCTCGGCGGAAACGGCGGCGGGTAAATATCCGCTCGAGGCTGTCTCCATCATGAACCGCATTTGCCAGCGCACAGAAAGCGATCCGCTCTACCGCCGGCTCATGGATACCGATCATCCCGATGCTGCGTCCGACGCCTCCGACGCCATCACCATTGCCGCCTGTCAGGTGGCGCAGACCATCAGGGCCGCCTGCATCACGAATTACACGTCTTCGGGCTCGACGACGCTGCGCACCGCGCGCCAGCGCCCGCCGATGCCGATCCTGTGCCTCTCGCACAGTCTCTCGACCGCGCGCCGCCTTGCGCTTTCCTACGGTGTGCACGCGATCCATGTCGAAAACATGGATTCCTTCTCCGAAACGGTGCAGCTGGCGACCAAGCTGGCGGCCGAGCACGGGCTGGCGAAAAAAGGCCAGCGTCTTGTGCTTACGGCAGGCGTGCCCTTCGGCACGCCTGGCTCCACGAACACGCTGCGCGTGGCCTGGGTGGAATAAGACCTTCAAGAGAACGGAAATATTTCAGGAAAAATAAAGAAGGCTCCTTGCGGAGCCTTTGAAGTTTATGGAGAGAACCAGGCACATAAAACCAATTCGATTGTAAGATCACCTTGACGCGACGACGGTTGTGCCGGGGGCTGTGTGCAGCCACCAGGCGGTGCGGTTGATCGAAAAAATCGGGCGGTAGCGCGTCACTTCGCTGATGGAGCGCGCCTGCTTGTTCTGATTGTCGAGGACCAGCGCGTCGCCGTCCGTATAGACGATCAGGATTGCGTGCGGAATATCCTTGACCTTGTCGTGGACGATGGCGACGCGCAGACGCTCTTCCGGGACGCCAAGCGCGCGCAGGGAAGCATATTTCGCGATCGCAAAGTCTTCGCAGTCGCCGCTGCCGCGGGCGAAAAATTCGACCGGCGTTTCCCAGTAGTCACTGCGGCCCCAGTTGCTCTTGTCCAGTATATAGTCATAGCTGTTCACCAGCGTATTGACGCGCTGGGCCATGGCTGTCAGCGGCAGGCCCTGCATGCTCTTGAGGTTTTCCTGCCATTCGCGAACAACTTTTTCATTCTGCGGACGGTTTAAGGCCGCATCGAAGCGCGAAAACATGTTCGTCCATTTCGTGAAGGGCGACAGGTTGCCGGAAGGTTTTTCATCCCAGCCGAACAGGGCGGGATAATTCCGGATCGGTGCGAAAGCGGCATTGGCTTTCGGGGCCAGGCTGACCCGCGCGGGCACATCGGGAATCGTTCCTGCGCGCGCGCTTTTTATGGTGATGCCGGAAAAGGAAATTGTCAGGGACAGTATTGCGGCCAGGCAGCGCAGTCCCCATTGCTGAACCAGCGTTTTGTACAGCGCGCGGCGGGTCAAAAGTTTCTGCTTCACCAGAACGCGGCCCAGCTGGGCATTGTTCAGTTTCTGATGGGCCAGTGCATGGCGCAGCTCGCGCGGCGTCAAAAGGCCCTTGAAGACCAGCAACTCGCCCAGGCGGTTGCATTCCAGCAGCATCCTGATTTTAGATAAAACGCACTTCGGCACACACGCCTCTTTTATGTCAACTCTTTTCACCCACAAACCCCTGATTTTGTTTTATTTTTCTTTGTTTTTTATTTTGATCACCTTACTATTAAACCTGAGAATGGTTGACGAAATCTAAACGAGCGGCAAAAAAGTCATAATTCTTAAAATATTCGGGAAACCAAGGATTCAGCATGCCTCAGACCCCCCCGCACCCTCCTCAGGATATGATGGCCCTTCTGACCCGGCAGCCGGTGCTGGTGGTCGGCGATATCATGCTTGACCGCTTCGTTTACGGGGATGTCCGCCGGATTTCGCCGGAAAGCCCGGTGCCCGTGCTTTCAATCCAGAACGAAAACGCCATGCTGGGCGGAGCGGGCAATGTACTGGCCAATCTGGCCGGACTAGGGGCCGGGCCGCTCATCGTCACCATCGTCGGCGCCGACGAACCGGCGGCGGCGATTCGCGCTCTGCTGAAAGACCGCGGCATCGACGATAAGGGACTCATCACCGTTGCCGGCCGCCCGACGACGGTGAAAACACGCTTCCTCGCCGCGCATCAGCAATTGCTGCGCGCTGATTTTGAAACCACCGATTCCGTCGGAGCGGCGGTTGAAGAAAAAACTCTGGCGGAAATCGACCGCCTCCTGCCTGGTGCGGGCGCTGTCATTCTTTCCGACTACGGCAAGGGCGTTCTCAGCGCGAAGATTATTGCCGCGGTGATTGACCGCGCGCGCCGGAAAAACATCCCCGTTCTGGTCGATCCCAAGGGCAGCGACTATGCGGTCTACAAAGGCGCTTCCGTTGTCACGCCCAACCGCAAGGAGCTTTCCGAGGCGACGGGCGGCCTGCCTGTCCGCACGGATGATGATATTGTGCGCGCGGCGCAGAAGCTCATGGATTACGCGGATGTCGCCGCTGTCGTCGCCACGCGCTCGCAGGACGGCATGACGATCGTGGCGCGGGAGGGCAAAAAATTTGCGCCGCCGGTTCATTTGCGCACCGAGGCGATCGAGGTCTTCGATGTCTCCGGCGCGGGCGACACGGTGGTGGCGACGCTGGCGGCGGCACTGGCGGCGGACTTAAGCCTGACGGATGCGGCGTCCATCGCCAATGTTGCGGCCGGTCTGGTCGTCGCCAAGGTTGGCACGGCGCCGGTGCGGGCCGCCGAATTGCGCGCCGCGCTGGCACACCGCGAACTTGATACGCGGCCGCACGAGTCGGCCGGAACTGTGATGGGCCCGGTGCGCGAGGCGCGCATTCTGGCGCGCGAAGAGGCAGCAGAAGCCGTGGCGCGCTGGCGCGCCCGGGGCCTGCGCATTGGCTTCACTAACGGTTGTTTTGATATTCTTCATCCCGGCCATGTTGCCTATCTGAACCGGGCGCGCGACCGCTGCGACCGCCTGGTGGTCGCCCTGAATGCCGACGAGTCCGTGCGCCGCCTCAAAGGGCCCGCGCGGCCGGTCAACAACGCCGAGGCCCGCGCCACGGTGCTGGCCGGGCTGGCGGCGGTCGATATGGTCGTTATTTTCGGCGACAGACCGCAGGACGACGATAAGCCTGTCCGGCTTATCGAAAGCCTGAAGCCCGACATCTTTTTCAAGGGGGGCGACTACAGGGAAGACCAGCTGCCGGAGGCGCCTTCCGTGCGCGCCCATGGCGGAGAAGTAGCTATAATGCCTCTGTATGAGGGCCACAGCACGACAGCCACCATAAGCCGCCTGAAAACGGGCGGAGCGGGCTAGGGGAAACCCCGGCCGGCCCGCTGCCTGTGGGCAAGAAGCATCGGCCTTCCATTTCTGCTCTATACCTGCCGGGCAAGAGTTGGTAGCATTTCAACTGTCTGTCCTGCTTCGGGTTTTTCCCGTTTTCCGCAGGACCTCCTGCGGGAGCGTTTTGATTTTTGTGATTTTCGGTGACATGGCCATGTTTGATCGTATAAGAAAAATTTCCAATCTCTGTTTCCTCGTTGCGCTGGGCGCGCCGTTGCTTCTGACCTCCGCCTGCAGTGCGAACGGACCATGGCCGATGCCAAGCGGCTACGCCCACCACCAATATAAATATAAGGCCCCCCCGGGACCCGAGCCCGTCTTCAAGAAGTGGGAATCGCGCCTGAAAAAGGACGGAGAGGCCGCCCCCTCCGGCTCAATGTGTGCAACAGCGTGTGCGGCGGATTCAACGCCGGCCGACTCAATGCCGGTTGAATCCGTCAATGCCCAATCGACGATGCCGGTCACCACATGGCAGAGCGCCGCGAATGAACTGGTCAGCCGCATGGCTGTGAATTTCGGTAAGCCGACGGAAGCGATCTTCGTGCGTCCCGCCGCAGCCGGAAACAGCCAGCTTGAACAGATCCTGCGTGATGCCCTGCAGGCGCAAGGCATGAGCGCGGCGGCCGGTCCGGGCACAAGCCCGTTTGTGCTGAGCTATGCCACGCAGCAGGTTTCCGACCGCACCATGCTGACCATCACGCTTTCCGGCGTGGCCGGCATGCTGGATGAAGAAAGCGGCATGTATAATGTGGACGGCACTGCCGCTCCGGCGCCTGCCTCTGCCATGATGCCGGCATCCGATGCGCCGGGTGGGCCGATGTCGATCGCGCCCCCTGCGGGCGAGGCCGCCACGCCGTGAGCGGGGCGGTTTTCCGGCGGACGCATTTTTTTCTTCCGGTTCTGGTTTTTTGCCTGATCCCGCTCATTCTGGCGGGCTGCGATACGGCGCGCTTCACAGGGCAGCCGAGGCAGGAGCTTTCTGAAACGACCTACGCCGCGACGGACCGGCTGGCGCAGCAGGCCAAGGGCACGGTGACCGTGAATACCCCGTTGCAGGTTGGTGCCCTGACCGACATCGAAAACCCCGGTGAAGAGACTGCTTTCGGACAGATGCTGGCGCGGCAGGTTGGCGCCCGGTTTGTCCAGCTGGGTTACAGCGTGACCGAGGGCGGTGCCGCGCCGCTTCCGGCCATGGCGCCCGCCGCCGGGGCCTACCCGGCAGATCAGTCCATGGGCTACGGCATGACGGGCCCGGCCCAGATTTCAGGGCAATACGCGCTGGCCAAAAAAGAGGCGCTGATCAATCTGCGCCTGATCGATTCTTCGGGCCGCGTCGTGGCTGCCTATGATTACAGCGTGCCAATGACCACCGACATAAAACAACTGGCGCGCACGTCCGCACAAAAGCAGGGCGCTTTCTTCGGCCTGTTTTAGGCGCGCGCTTGATCTTTTTTCCCGCTCTCATTTCCAGCCCGCGTTTAAAGCCCTTATTTGACAGCTCTGCCGGCGCTGCCATAAGGTACGGATAAATTCAGTGCAGGAGAGAATAATGGCGACAGGCACAGGCCTTTCTTTCGTTCAGGAGCTTCGCCGGGGTCTGACCCCCGGCAATATGGAGGCCTCTCTCAAAAGCGCGGTGCGGCTGCTGGTGGAATCACACGAGCCGGCGGATGAAAAAACGAAATCCGAAATCATCAACCTGATTTGCGACGCATTCGAGAGCAATCCAAAGATGGCGATGATCTGGGCGGGCGTGGCGCTGCGCGCGGATCACGAACTGCCGGAGGCGCACAGACTGACGACTCTTTTCAAGTTTGGTTTCTGGTCGGAGCCGGTAACCATGCTTGGGGAAACGGGCCATGTCTTGCGCGATCTTTTAACGGACCGCCGCACCAGCTTTGCCCTGCATGAGCGGGAAAAGCTTGTCCATGAACTACTTCGGGGCCGCCTCCAGCATCGTGAGATCACCATGTACTGGGCCGGCGAGGCGTTGCGACCGATCTGCTGGCCGGGCAGTCTCTCGCCCCGCGAGATTCGCGCTGTCTCAAATTGTCTTGCCGAAGGTCTGCAGGATAATTCCGCAGCCGTGCGCAACAGGGCGGCCGCTCAGATACTGAAGGCGGCATGGGAAGAGGCGGTGCGCAAAAACGTTGACCTGAATTCCGGGTTTTGTCCGGCCACAAAGCTGGATGGATTGTTGGAGCAGGTCGTAGAGGCGGTGCGCGCAAAAACAATCCAGACGGACACATTTGCAGAGGGCAGCCGGGCGCTCCTGTCATTTAAGGATTCCCGGATGGCGGGATATCAGCCGCCTTCCCCGACCCTCTAGATTCTGTCCATAAAGCATAGCCCTGTAGGACCTGCAGGGTTGGGGCATTGACCCGCCGTTGCCTCCATGTTATCAACCTGCACAACGCTGCTGGGCTTCGGTCCGGGCGCTCAAGAAAGCCGGTCAATCGGCGCATACACAGGGATCATTTCCGGGAAGACGCGTTAGACCCATTCGGAAAACCGGAGTGTATGATGACTTTTCGTGTATCAGAAGATTTCAAGCGCGGCTTTGATGATCTGCTCGGTTTTGGTTCCGGCGCCGGCGCCCGCATTAGCCTGGATCAGCCCTCGGGCGCAGCCACCTGCTCGCGCCGGGTGTTTCGCGGCGCGGAAGCCGCACGTCTGTCCGTAATTCTGCCGGCAGGCCCCTCGGATCAGGGCGGCGCGGCAGCGGCTATTCCCGCGTCCCCGCACGATCTTTCCCTGTAGTTTTCTTTATATATCCTAATATATCCTGAAGGCGTCCGCGTGCTTTCAGCGCGGCGCGGGTTTCAGCGATTCAAGCACTGATCCTGAATCGCGGAACAGGCCTTTTTGTTCGCAGAAGCGCGCCGTCCTGGCCGAATATTCGGTGTTGGTCGAATCGTCGGCTGTGCAGTCTCTTAAGATGATAACGGTGTAGCCAAGCTTGCGTGCCGCCCGCGCCGTTTCAATGACGCAGGCGCTTAAGTTGAAGCCGGAAATCAGAAGCGTTGTTATGCCGCGCTCTTTCAGCTCCCGGTTCAGGGCCGTGCCTGCGAAGGCTGAGTTGCGGCTTTTGGGCAGCAGGATCGCGCGCCCTGTCCGGCGGGGGCGAACTGCGTAAAAGCCGCCGCCCGCTGTTTGTGGCCCTTCAAACGTTCTGTCGGTGTAAATCCAGAAAGTGGTCAGGCCGGCGCGATTGAACAGGGGGGCAAGGCGGGCAATTCGCCGGGCAGTCCGGCCGGTTTCCCTGGTGCCGCGCAACCCCTGCGGATTGCAGATTTCATCCTGCACATCAACGATCAGGTGTGCCATGCCCCGGGCGGGAATCGGGTGATTACCGGGGGAGGTGCCCGGAGATATACGGGGGCGTTTGGGCAAAATCGTCTCTAACCGGCTCTTTTTTTCATAAACTTAACCCCGGCAGCGTAGGGAGAAGGCCGATTATTGTCAAGCAAAGCAGGTTCTTGCCCCTTTAAAAAAAGGGCAAAAAAGTTTTAAAACATGTTTGACAAGCGAATTCGATCCGGTATATACAAGGCCTCCATCAAGGGCGGCGTGCCGCGAAAGCAAGCGCTGCCCTATTGTTTCGCCTGATTTTCAGGCTGACATTATGGTTGACGGCCCGGGGTCGACGTCCTATATGTAGGCCCATCGCGTCAGGTTTTGAGAGGGTTGGGTGTTATGCCCGGCCTTTTTTGCGGCCCGGATACAGGCCTGTTTTTCAGGCGTTGGTTTACGGGGACGCGCGGTTCTTGGACATCGTGAATGAAAGAAGGGATACGCAGGCAGCAGCGCTGTGGACGTGTTGAATACACATGTTACGGATCTGCACTATTTTATGTCTTGCGTATCACTAACACAGTTACGTGTAAGCAAGCTGTTATTGCGCGTAAGCGCAGTAACTAAAATTAAGTGCAGGTTCTTTTGAACGTGAGCATCCAGGTTTACCTGGATGCGAGCAGAGATCAAATTTGAGAGTTTGATCCTGGCTCAGAACGAACGCTGGCGGCAGGCCTAACACATGCAAGTCGAACGCCTGTAGCAATACAGGAGTGGCGCACGGGTGCGTAACGCGTGGGAATATGCCCTTAGGTGCGGAACAACACAGGGAAACTTGTGCTAATACCGCATAATGACTCCGGTCCAAAGATTTATCGCCTAGGGATTAGCCCGCGTCTGATTAGCTAGTTGGCGGGGTAACGGCCCACCAAGGCTCCGATCAGTAGCTGGTCGGAGAGGATGATCAGCCACATTGGGACTGAGATACGGCCCAGACTCCTACGGGAGGCAGCAGTG
>JANWLB010000108.1 GCA_025451095.1 Alphaproteobacteria bacterium | reverse complement strand
GGCTTCCTCCGGCTTGTAGTTGCCTTCCAGATCAACGCTGGTTACCGTCGTCGGCCCGGTGTGTTCGATCAGCATAATGCCCGAGGCCTGTCCCTTGAGGACGGGCGACCATATCACCGTGACGATGCAGGCCTGGCCCGGCCCGAGATGAGCGCAGTCGGTCTTGAGTGAATAGCCGGCACGCTCCGCCGCCTCGATATAAATGGCGTTAATATCCAGCGCCGCCGACGTCGTATTGCGCAGGACGACGCCCTTTGTCAAAGGCTGGCTGGTTGCAACGTCGCCGAAAGTGAGTTTATCGGGCAGGGCTTCAATATCACTGGCAAACCGTTTCGCGGCGTCGTCACCGGCCGTAACCTGACCCGCCAGCGTTGCCGTGGACAGGCGTGAGCGACCTGTGTGCCGCACGAGCATTTCGATCCGCCACGCGCCGGCCTGCAATCCCTTGACCGACAAGGCGACGGCACAAACCGCACCGGCTTCCAGCTGTTCCTGAGCGCACTGGTTTAGAGAAACTTCGCCGGACACCGTCGAAGACGGATAAAGCTGGATCGCGCCGGCCGTCAGAGGATGGCCGCTGTCGTTGCGGAACAGAACAACCACCTGCGCCGTGGCGCCGACGCTGATCTGACCGCCATCGATGGCTGGCGATGTCGGCACAAGGTCGCCGCTGCTGTCCTGCTTACCGCCGCGGCCGCCGGGATCACTGAACGCATTCGCCGAAGCGGGCAAAGCAGGAACCGTCAGCCAGAGCGCCAGCGCCGCCGCCATTATCACTCCCCGGACGGGCATATGCCTTTTCTTCATGCCTACTGCCCCGCTGCGTGGTCGGCGGCGCCCGCCGGGTTAAGGATATCCAGAGGCACCGAGCCCGCTACAGGCTGCGAAGCGGAGACCGCCTCAGGCCGCAGCGCGGGCGGTTCATAACCATAAGACGCAACCGGATCTTCGATCGGATACGGCGCAGGGGCGGGGTTTGGCAGCGCCTTGCCGCGCACCGTGTTGTAATACTTGCTCTCTTCCGGGCTGGTGAAAACGATAACCCGGGGACGCAGCAGGAATACGAGCTCAAGATTGCTTGTCGTGACCTCCCGGCTGGTGGGTATCGTCGGCGCCATCAGGCCCGGGCCGCTTGAACTGAAATTGTCGTTCTCACGTACAAGACCGGCGATGAGCAGCGAGTCGCCGGGCCGGATACGGACTTGAGTGTTGACTTCGCGCTCGGTCGTCTTCGGCAGCTGGACGGTCGTGGCGCCGCCATTGCCCGTGGAGAAATCAAAGTCCTCGATCTCAGAAACATCGGTCAGCGCAATTTCGATGGCCGCATAGACAGTGGCGTTATCCCATGCGCTGTTGATCGTGATCGTAAAGCCGGTATCCACCGATGCCGTATCAACCGAAGTCGTCGCCTGACCCGTATCGATGGTCTCGGAAACCTTGGCCACGTAGTTTTGCTTGTCGGCGGCGCGCAGCTTCGCCTGCGAGCCGGAAAGAACCGTGATCTGCGGCTGGGAGATCGTTTTGACCGCGCCAAACGTGGACAGAAAATCGAATACGTTATCCGGCGTCGCCGCACCTTGCGTATGCGGCAGGCCAATGCTGATCGGGTCAGAGAAGTCGGCGCCGACGGAACCCTCAACCGTGACACTCGAGGCAAATTTTCCGAATTTTGCCATCAGATCCCACCTTACGCCCGTGCTGTTCCCGGCATTCAGCGCGACCTCCCATATATATGTCTCGAAAACAATCAGCGCCGTGCTGGAACGCATGCGCTGGAAATACCGCTCTGCCATCTCCGCGTTTCGGTGCGTGGCGGAATAGACAAGCGTGCGGGTCGATTTGTCGATGATAGGCGCCGTGCCGATAATAGCCTGCAGACCCGCCGCCACATTTTCCATGAAGCTTGTATCCTGACTGATCGGCGGGATCTTGATCGTGAAGGTCTGCGAGTCCTTGACGACCAGAATGCCGCTCTCATAGGCGCAATACAGGTCGGCCAGGCCGCAGATCTGACGCACGACCTTATCCAGCGGGCCGTGAAGATCAGCAACCGTAATCCGGCGGCTCAGCCCCTCATCGGTCTGGAAAGCGATGGGAACGTCGTAATCCGAAAGGATCAACTGAAGCGCGCCCGCCAGCGTTTCAGAGCGCAGCTCAAAGGGCCCGACCATGACATCAGGCAGCGGATCGTCCGTACCGATCGACGGCATCAGGACGTCATCACCCAGCGGCAGATACAGAACGCTGTCGGGTTTTTCGTTGACAGCCTCGGCCCGCTCATCCGCCTGCGCGGGCGCCGGGATATTGGCGAAGCGCGGCTCGGGTATATCGGCCTGCGCGCAACCCTGAACGGCCAGAACCAGAGCCAGAATTAGCGCCCGCCTGAGCCTGAGCGATCGAAAATATCCTTTGTGCATGAACAGAGACTTCACCGCGCTCGCCTCACATTCTGCAATGTTCTTTTGACCGTGTTGACAAGGCGGTCTTTTTCAACCGGCTTCATCAGCACGGCGCTGACCCCCAGCTTGCCCGCCTGTTCCAGCACATCTGATGTCTGGTCGCCGGTAACAAGAATGATGGGGGTGTCGATGTCCTGGCTGCGCAGCGCGCGAATAAACTCAAACCCGCCGATCGGCTCCATGCGCACGTCGACAATAGCAAGACTGATGTTGTCATTCGATGCCATCAGGTCGAGCGCGGCCTCGCCTTCCGCCGCTTCCATCGTGGCGTAGTCCGCCGCTTTCAGATAGCTTACGATCTGCATTCTGACAAAATCATTGTCTTCAACAACAAGAATTGTAGTTCCCTCAGACATCAAAAAAATCCAGACCGAAGGTAAGGGTGAGGAAGCATGAAAAAACACCTTTCCCGAGGATACAAATACCCCGGTCAGGGTAGACCGTACGGACTCGGCACACAATGTCCATCTGGCCCCGTAGATCAGAAAAACATAAAAAAGAGTTCAAAGACAGGGCGTAAAGGCAAACCATCCACAGGACAAGCAGCCCCGGTCCCCCACCCGGCCTGCCAAAATATCCGGGCAAATAAGCCATTGAGCCCCGCCCCGGCCCTGTGCCACTATGGCCCCTGCCTGATCAACAGCTTAAGACAATGATGCTGAACTGGATTGCCCTTGCCTGTCTCGCCGGTGCCGCGCTCCTTCTGGTCGCCTTGTCGGTCGTGGACCTGAAGGTCCGCCTTTTACCGAATGAAATGGTCGCCGGCTTCGCCACGCTCGGTCTTGTTTTTCATATAACGACACTGGCGCGTTTTCTTCCGGTTCCCGAGATTATTGCCGGCGGCCTGACGGGCTTTCTGGTTCTTTACGCCGTGCGTTTTGTGGCAAACAAAATCTACCAGCAGGACGCGCTCGGACTGGGTGATGTCAAATTGACCGGAGCGGCCGGGCTCTGGCTGGGGCCCGAAAGCGTGATGATGGCGCTCTCGCTGGGCGCGCTGGCGGCCATGGTTCACGGCCTTGCCTATGCGCTGTTCATGGCAGCGAAGACCAGGCAAAAGCCGGATTTCGCCCGGCTCCAAATTCCGGCCGGGCCCGGATTCGCCATCGGCATTGCCCTGACCGGCTTTCTTAAATTTTACAACTTCTTTGGAGAAGTTCTATGAGCGGCGCACTGCTGGGCATTCGCGTTGTCGATCTTTCCCGCATTCTTGCAGGCCCCTTCTGCACGCAGATTCTGGGTGATTTGGGCGCCGACATCATAAAGATTGAAAAACCGGGGGCCGGCGACGATACACGCACATGGGGTCCTCCGTTTTTGAAAGACGGCAAGGGACAGGACACGACCGAAAGCGCCTATTATCTGTCTGCCAATCGCAACAAGCGTTCCATCGCACTCGATATCACGACGCCGGAAGGACAGGAGATCATCCACCGCCTGCTGGAAAAATCCGACGTTCTGATTGAAAATTTTAAAACAGGCGGGCTTAAGAAATACGGGCTTGGTTATGAACAGATTAAAGAGCGGCATCCGCATATCATCTATTGCTCTATCACCGGCTTCGGGCAGACGGGACCGCTGGCAACGGAACCGGGCTATGATTTTCTTGCGCAGGGCATGGGCGGCCTGATGGCCATCACCGGCGTACCTGACGGCGAGCCAATGAAAGCTGGCGTAGCCTTAAGCGACGTCATAACCGGTCTTTACAGCGCCATTGGCATCCTGGCCGCCCTGCACGCCCGCGGCGACAGCGGCAAGGGGCAGATGGTTGATCTTGCCCTGCTTGACTGCACGCTGGCCAGCCTGACCAACATCGCGCAATACTATCTGACGTCCGGTAAGCTGGCGCCGCGGCTGGGAAATGCCCATTCAACCATCGTGCCCTATCAGGTTTTCAGAACCTCGGACTCCCATGTCATCCTCGCCATCGGCAATGATGGCCAGTTCCGCCATTTCTGCAAATTTATCGGCACGAACTGGGCGGACGATCCGCGCTTTGCCACCAACCAGCAGCGCGTCCGCAACCGCTCGGAGCTGGTGCCTATGATCGAGGATGTCATCGCAAAGAAAACGACTTCATACTGGGTAGAAGCGTTACATGAGGCCGACATCCCGGTAGGGCCGGTCAACGCGATGGATCAGGTTTTCGCCATGGAGCAAACTCAGGCGCGGGAAATGAAAATCGCGATGGCCCATCCTTCGGGGCCGGATCTTGCGCATCTGGTCGGCAGCCCGCTTAAACTTTCCGGCACACCCGTTGTCTACAGGCGCCCGCCACCGGTGTGCGGCCAGCACACCGCGGAAATTCTTCGTGAGATACTGGGAATGGACGCCGCCGCCATAGACCGGCTGGGGCAAAAAAAGAAAACGGGAAATACGGCATGAAACACCTGACCGGCATTGCCGGACTGACCGACGCGGAGATCGGCGCCCTTCTGGACAGGGCCGACAACTACGCCGACGCCCTCGAAAAAGGCGGCTTTCAGTCCGAACTTTTGCGCGGCGCGGTCATCATCAACATGTTTTTCGAAGCCTCGACCCGCACCCGGACGTCTTTTGAGCTGGCCGCCCTGCGGCTGGGCGCGGGCGTCATCAACTGGGACGCGGAAACCAGCGCCCTCAAAAAAGGCGAGACTTTCGCCGACACGATCGCCGTGCTGAACGCAATGAAGCCGGATGCCGTAATCATCCGCCACTCCGAATACGGGGCGCCGGAATATCTGGCCAAACGCGTGAGCTGCGCCGTCATCAACGCCGGTGACTCATACCGCGAACACCCGACGCAGGCGCTTCTCGATGCGCTGACAATCCGGCGCCGCAAGGGAAGGATTGAGGGCCTGACCGTCACGATCTGCGGCGACATCGCCCACAGTCGCGTCGCCGCCTCCAACATGATTCTTCTCTCCCGCCTCGGTGCATGTGTGCGGATCGTGGCGCCGGCAGCCCTGATGCCGGACAAGCTGCCTGCGGCCGGGATCGAAAAATTCGATACAATGAAAAAAGGACTGCCCGGCAGCGACATTGTCATGATGCTGCGCCCGCAGAAAGAACGCATGCAGGCGGGCCTCATCGACTCGGACAAGAAATATTTCGAAGATTACGGCCTGACCCGCGAAAAGCTTGACTGGGCAGGGCCGGAGGCCCTGGTCATGCATCCCGGCCCCCTGACGCGCGGCATAGAAATCGCCGACGACGTGGCCGACGATCCGAAGCGCTCGCTCATCCTGCAGCAGGTTGCGAATGGCGTGGCGGTCAGGATGGCCGCACTTGATCTTCTTCTCTCGGCAAGGAAAAACACATGACGGACATGCTGATCGTTTTTGTTCTGGGCTATCTTCTGGGATCAATTCCCTTCGGCCTGGTCCTCACAAAACTGGCCGGCTACGGCGATATCCGCAAGATCGGCTCCGGCAATATCGGCGCCACCAATGTCCTGCGCACCGGCAACAAACCGCTGGCACTGGCCACGCTTCTGCTTGACGGCGGTAAAGGCGCGGCCGCGGTTTTTCTGGCGAAATTCGCCCTGACCTACGACATGGCGCTGCTCGCGGCCCTGGGCGCTTTTCTTGGGCATCTGTTTCCGGTCTGGCTGAAATTGAAGGGCGGCAAGGGGGTCGCGACGACGCTGGGCATCCTGATTGCGCTTGAGCCGCTGCTGGGCGCCGCCTGCTGTCTTTTGTGGCTGGGCACCGCCGCGCTGCTGCGTTTTTCATCTCTGGCCGCGCTCGTGTCCATTGGCCTGGCGCCCGTGATCGCGCTTTACTTCGCCGGTTTGCCGCAAAGCTATACGGAGCCTGATGGCTCTTTCGTAATGCTTATGAATCATCATACCCAGTATCTGCCCGTCCTGTGTGCGTTTTTCACGATGCTGGTCTTTTACCGCCACAAGGAAAACATTCGCCGCCTGATAAAGGGTGAAGAGCCGAAAATCGGAAAAAAGAAAACATGATAGCCCGGCAAAAAACTCAAGTATCGCAGGTGGAAAAACTGGCGTGGCTACGTCTGGCCCGGGCAGAAAATGTCGGCCCCGTGACCTTTTACCGCCTGATCGAGGCCTATGGCAGCGCAACACGCGCGCTGGAGGCCGTCCCCGCGCTGGCCTCCCGCGGCGGGCGCAAAAAACCCCTGACCATCCCGCCCCCGCAGGCCGCTGAAAAAGAGCTGGGAGCACTGGAGAAAATCGGCGGCATGCTGGTAACGGCGGCGGAGCCTGAATACCCTCTCGCGCTCTCCTCGCTCGAAGATGCGCCGCCGGTGCTTTCGGTTCGCGGCGATGTCCGTCTGTTCGCGCGCCCCTCTTTAAGCATCGTCGGCGCGCGCAACGCCTCGGTCAATGGCCGTAAATTCGCCGAAAGCCTGGCCCGCGAACTCGGCAGACGGGGACAGGTCATCGTCTCAGGGCTTGCACGCGGCATCGACACGGCCGCCCATGACGGTTCTCTTGAAACAGGGACGGTCGCTGTCGTCGCCGGCGGAATTGATGTCGTTTATCCGCCGGAGAACCAGAAACTGTATGAGCAAATATGCGAGCGCGGACTGGTCGTGGCCGCAAGCCCGTTCGGACTTCAGCCTTTCGCCCAGAGCTTTCCGCGCCGCAACCGCATTGTTTCCGGCCTGTCGGCGGGAACCGTGATCGTCGAGGCGACGCTTAAATCCGGCTCGCTCATCACCGCGCGCCTGGCGGCAGAACAGGGCCGCGACGTCTACGCTGTGCCCGGACACCCGCTGGACCCGCGGGCGGAAGGACCCAATCATCTGATTCGCGAAGGCGCTACGCTGGTCCGTGGCGCTGACGATATCCTTGAATTTCTGAATACGTTCACCGCCGCCAGGCAGCCGCCGAAGCAAATTGAAGATTCCGCGCCCGTCATCTTCCGCCCGCGCGGCTCAACGCCTGTGCGCGAAGCCGGCGACAGCGAAAGCCCGCGCATGTTCGACGAAGCGCGGGAAGCTGTGCTGGCCGCCCTTTCGCCCGCCCCCACTCCGGTTGATGATCTTCTGGTTGTAACGGGACTGGACGTGCCCCTGCTTCAGACCGTGCTGCTGGAACTTGAGGTCGCGGGCAGCGCCCAGCGTCTGCCCGGAAATCGCGTGGCACTGATAACATCGTCAGAAAAAACGGAATGATGCTTTCAGCCGGGCTGGTGCCGGATAATGGCGCCCACCGGGAAAGCTATGACGTTCCCCCGCTCCTGCTGCAAGGCGCCGACGCTGCCTTCGTAGGCCATATCCTCGAGCTGGCGCTCGGCCGCTTCTTTGTGCATGTGCGCCTGGTCACCCAGTATATCGCACAATATCGCCGGAATTGCGAAAGCCTCGTCGTTCAGCTCGCCACATGTGGCGAGAAGAAGATCTCCCATCGCCTCAAGATCTTCGGGAATATGCGTGAGCATATCGCGCACAACCTGATCATTGATGCCGGACTGGCCCTCTTCATGAGCCAGCCAGAGCGGGCCATATTCGGTAACGATCTTCTCTGCTTCAGCACCCAGCGCACGCCCGATAGGCAGAAAATCCGTATGCGCGGCAATGTGCTGCGCGCACAACGCCAGGCAAAGCAGCGCTGTGTCGGGCTGCAGCGAGCCTATCAGGTCGTGAAGCGTGTATTCCGCGACATCGTCCAGCGGCTCCTTCTCGGCCAACATCTCGCCCACGGCAAGAGGCACGATAAATTTGACATGCAGCTGTGCAAGTTGGGTGTCCGTCAAAGAATTCATACTGGCTGTTTTCATTTCCCCGCTCCGTATTCCCTATCCTCTGTTTTAAAGGGGAGTGGTGAACAAGCTCTTAACGGCGGGATTTCAGCATATAATAAGCCCTGGATTGATCCCGGGCCGGTGACAATATGTCATCTGGAGGAGCGCGGTCTTGAGCCGGCAGCGTGCCTTTAAAATGAAAAGATAATGTATTTATTAACGCACGTTTGATATAGTTATGTACGCACAATCGCCCCCCTGAACCCGACAAACTTGAGAGAGAGTAATGGCGCCACCCAAAGGAAAACCCGCCAGACCGCCCGCTAGAAAAGCAGCGCGCAAGGAGATGAGCTTTTCGATCGCCTCCCTGATCGGCGCGGTGTTCAGCATGGCGCTGGTGCTGGGCGCCATCATGCTGGGAACAGAAAATTTCACCGCCTTTCTGAGTGTCGAGGGCGTCATGATCGTCATCGGCGGCACACTGGCCGTCGCCTTCATGAGCTATCAGGCCGACGACGTGGTGCACGCGCTTAAAGGTCTTGGACTCATGTTCAAGAAAGCCACGACGACTCATGAAAACCTGCACCGCGACCTGATCAACATCATTTCATGGGCGCGGATCATGAAGGAACGCGGCCTGCGTGGCCTCGAAGACGAAGTAGACGAAGGAATCAACGATCCTTTCGTGCGCTACGGACTCGACATGGTGGTCAGCAATTACACGCCGGAAGAAGTGCGTTCGATGATGGAGACCTCCGCCGACGCCTATTATGAGCGCGACACCGTGCCTGCCAACGTCCTGATGGCCATGGCCAGCCACGCCCCTGCCTTCGGCATGGTTGGCACGCTGATTGGCATGGTGATCATGCTCGGCAATTTCTCGGGCGATATGTCTGGCATCGGCGAAGGTCTGTCGGTCGCGCTTCTGGCCACATTATATGGAGTCATATCAGCGCGGCTTCTGTATATGCCCGCCGCTTCAAAAATTATGCAGAAGCAGGATAACCTGCGCTTTCGTAACCATCTGATTACCGAAGGCATGGCCATGCTGGTCGCCAACAAGTCGCCCCGCTACATCCAGGACCGCCTGAACAGCTTTCTCAAGCCCGGCCTGCACAGCAAAGTTGATCCCGGGGCAAAGGCAGCGGGAGAATCGCTCAAGCCCGAACCCACCGCGGTGGCAAAATGAGTCTTCCCTACAAGCGCAGGCGGCGCAGGAGCGATCACAGCGTCGACGACTGGCTGATGACCTACGCCGACATGATCACGCTTCTGCTATGCTTTTTCGCCATCTTTCTTTCCGTCTCCGTGCCCAAGGACGAACAGTTCGAGAAAGCGCGCGCGCAAGTGATGGAGCGTTTTGCCGCGCCAAATGTGCTGGAAGGCAAGGCTATCCCCAACACCAACGCCGCCGGCCACAGTGACGTCGACCCTGCCAACGACGCCCTGCCCTCTATAGTCGATCTTTATCACACCGGCGAAGGCCGGAGTGTTGGCGCCGGCATCGATGCCGGCGAAGGCCAGAGCCAGGGTATGGGTGAAGGCGAGAAATCAGGCACCAGTGAAACCGCAACCGACGGCCAGAACCAGGAAGTCTGGGACGGCATGGTCCACGAGCCGACCGAAGAGGCTCAAAACGCGGGTGCCGACGGAAAGAAGCCGCAGCCCGGTGAAGGGGACAAGGCCGCAAAAGAAGGCGACCGCATCAAGATGATTGAGATGCCAAGCGCCGCCTTTTTCACCAGCGGTTCCGCCCAGCTCAGTCCCGAGGGCGGCGTATTGCTGCAGCAGATTATCGATAAGGACCTGAAAGCTGCGGACCTTCAGGGATTCCAGATTACGGTCGAGGGCCACACGGATGACGTGCCAATCAACACATTGCAGTTCCCCTCCAACTGGGAACTGTCGACCGCGCGCGCGGCGGCCGTGGTTCGATTCTTTATCGAGCATGGCGTCGACCCCCAGCGTCTGCGCGCGGCCGGCTATGCCGACGTACTCCCCAAGGCGCCGAACCGGGACGCAAATGGCACAGCGCTTCCCGCCAATCAGGCGCAGAACCGCCGTGTTGTCATCAAGCTGGAAAAAATCGAGAAGGCGCCATAAGTCGCGGCCCCGGTAATTACCGGCGATATCCGCGAGGGGTGCTTGTGCGCCGCAACAACGAAATATAACGCCCCCTTCGTATTCTGCAGGAACATTCCGGCTCCTGAACAAGTTCGTGCTCCGCGTACGCCTGAACCTGCTGCAAACACCAGGTCAAGATCGCCGCCAGACCGTCAAAAACAGAAAGAGTCGTTTTATGTCGGACGCCAAAGCGCCGGGACATCTGGTACTGAAATTTTCTGAAGCCGCCGATTTCGAGCGCCTGGCGAAAATTTTTGATCCCGCCATAAAAAAGGAATTTGATCCCGAAAATCATGTCGTTTTTCGTCTGCGCGCCGTCTTCGTCCGGGCTGTCAATGAAGGATCGATCGCCTTTCTGTGTGATGAGACAGGCGCCACACATGCCATTTCTGCCGCTTATCGATGCCGGGAGGGCGGCGGAGACGATCATGACGATATTCCCGATCATACCGAGATCGGATCATCGCTGTCATTCCTGCCGGGATTTCGCGGCACCGTACCGGTCATCGCCGCCCTGACTCTGAAAGAATATCTTCAGTGTCCGCCGCGCTTGAGCACTGCCGTGGAAATCGGCAACGACAATCGCGCCTCGATCCACGTATACAGGGATATACTTTGCTGGGAGCCCGTGCATGATCGGAGCCATTGCGATAGCCTCAGCCGCACGTGCGACGCCACGATTCCCGAAAAACCGAAACAAGCACCGTTTGATTCCACGTCTGATGATCCTGAATCCCGGCATTGGCTTGAATGCACAGCCGCAACCCGCGCTGCACTGGCAAAAATTTTGCTGGATTACCGGAAGTCGGGCTGCCTTGGCGGAACATTGCCTGTTGATTTCTCCGCCCTGGACGATGCCGGCCTGACCGTAGAAAAACTTTGTGAAATCGTGG
>JANWLB010000107.1 GCA_025451095.1 Alphaproteobacteria bacterium | reverse complement strand
CCTTGAACTCCTTCGAAAAATACTTCGTCAGCGCCGCCGTCAGCGTCGTCTTCCCGTGGTCAACGTGGCCAATCGTTCCCACGTTGCAATGCGGCTTGTTCCGCTCGAATTTTTCCTTAGACATCTGTTCTTCCTTTCCTCAAAAAATAAAAATCAAAAACCTTAGGCCAACTTGGCCTTGACCTCTTCCGCCACGTTCGACGGAACCGGGTCATAGTGATCAAACTGCATCGTATAGCTTGCGCGGCCCTGGCTCATGGAGCGCAGCGTGTTGATGTAACCGAACATGCTGGCCAGCGGAACGAAGGCGGAAACAACTTTCGCGTTGCCGCGCTCTTCCATGTTGTTGATCTGGCCGCGGCGGCTGTTCAGGTCGCCGATGACAGAACCCATATATTCTTCGGGCGTCACGACTTCGACGTTCATGATCGGCTCCAGCAGGATCGGACCGGACTTGGCAATGCCTTCACGGAAGGCCGCTTTGGCCGCGATCTCGAACGCCAGAACGGACGAGTCGACGTCGTGGTATGAACCGTCAACCAGACTGGCCTTGAAGTCGACCACCGGGAAGCCTGCGACAACGCCGGTTTCCTTGGCAGCCTCGAGACCTTTTTCAACGCCGGGGATGAATTCTTTCGGAATAGCACCGCCGACGATCTCGTTGAGAAACTCGAAGCCCGAGCCTTTTTCAGCCGGCTCGAACACGATGCTGACCTTGGCGAACTGACCGGAGCCGCCGGTCTGCTTCTTGTGAGTGTAGTCCATAGTGAAGGTCTTCGTGATCGTTTCACGGTAAGCCACCTGCGGTGCGCCGATATTGGCTTCGACGCCGTAGGTACGCTTGAGAATATCGATCTTGATGTCCAGGTGAAGTTCGCCCATGCCTTTGAGGATGGTCTGACCCGATTCCTGGTCGGTCGAAACACGGAACGAGGGGTCTTCCGACACCAGCTTGCCCAGCGCCACGCCCATCTTTTCCTGGTCGGCCTTGGATTTTGGCTCAATCGCGATCTCGATAACCGGATCGGGAAACTCCATGCGCTCCAGCACGATCGGCTTGTTTGCGTCGCACAGCGTATCGCCGGTGGTCGTGTCCTTAAGACCGACGAAAGCGACGATGTCGCCGGCGCGGGCTTCTTTGATTTCCTCGCGGGAGTTGGCATGCATCAGCAGCATGCGGCCGATGCGCTCTTTGCTGTCCTTGACGGAGTTCAGCAAGTACGAGCCGGCTTCCAGCGTGCCTGAATAGACGCGGGCAAAGGTCAGCGTGCCGACGAACGGGTCGGTCATGACCTTGAATGCCAGGGCAGAGAACGGCGCGCTGTCGTCGCACGGACGGATGTCGTCCTCGTCAGAGCGGATTTTCTTGCCCTTGACCGCGCCGACATCGTCGGGCGACGGCAGAAAATCGATGACCGCGTCCAGCAGGGGCTGAACGCCTTTGTTTTTGAAGGCCGAGCCGCACATCATGGGCACGAGCTTGAAGGCGATCGTGCCTTTGCGAATGCATTTCTTGAGCGTGGCAATATCCGGCTCTTTCCCCTCCAGATAGGCTTCCATGGCGGCATCGTCCATCTCGACGGCGCGCTCGACCAGCTTTTCGCGGTAGGCTTTAGCCTTGTCAGCCATATCCGCCGGGATGTCGGCTTCCTTGAAGGTCGCGCCCAGCGTATCTGAATCCCAGATGATCGCCTTCATCTTCAGAAGGTCGACGATGCCGATGAAATCGCTTTCAATGCCGATGGGCAGGGTCAGAACCAGGACATCAATGCCCAGGCGCTTCTTGACGCTGTCAACGCAGTCGTAGAAATCAGCGCCGATCTTGTCCATCTTGTTGGCGAAGATAATGCGCGGCACATGGTACTTGTCGCCCTGGCGCCAGACGGTTTCAGTCTGGGGCTCAACGCCCTGGTTGCCGTCCAGCAGACACACGGCGCCGTCAAGAACGCGCAAGGAGCGCTCGACCTCGATTGTGAAATCCACGTGGCCGGGCGTGTCGATAATGTTGATGCGGCACTTCTGGCCGGCCTGCGGGCCGTCCTTGGCACCGGTCCAGAAGCAAGTCGTGGCCGCGGAGGTAATCGTAATTCCGCGCTCCTGCTCCTGCTCCATCCAGTCCATCGTCGCGGCGCCGTCATGGACTTCGCCGATCTTGTGCGACTTTCCGGTGTAATAGAGGATCCGCTCCGTGCAAGTGGACTTACCCGCATCAATGTGGGCCATGATGCCGATATTGCGGTATCTCTCAGTTGGTGTTTCCCGTGCCATTTAAAAACTCTTTCTAACTCTTTCCAATTTCTACCAGCGGTAATGGGCGAAAGCTTTGTTGGCTTCGGCCATCTTGTGTGTTTCATCGCGCTTCTTGACGGCGCTGCCGCGGTCATTGGCAGCGTCCAGAAGCTCGCCCACCAGACGGTCGGTCATGGTGTGCTCGCCGCGCTTGCGGGCGGCCTCAATGATCCAGCGCATGGCCAGAGCCAGCGAACGCTCGGGCCGGACTTCGACGGGCACCTGAGAGGTGGCGCCGCCGACGCGCCGGGAGCGCACTTCGACCTGCGGTTTAACTTTCTTCAGCGCCAGGTGGAAAACAACCAGGCCCTTGCTTTTTTTGGCGGCCTCGGGATCGGCGTCCATATTTTCATTGGAAGCCTTCTTGTCGAGGGAGGTCAGCGCATCGTAAACGATCCGCTCGGCCACGGACTTCTTGCCGTGTGACATGATGCAGTTGATGAATTTCGAAAGAATCAGATCCGCGAATTTCGGATCGGGAAGGATTTCTCTCTTATCTGCGCGACGACGACGTGACATTCCTCTTGCTCCTTATTTCGGTCTCTTGGCGCCGTAATGCGACCGGCTTTGTTTGCGGTCCTTGACGCCTTGTGTATCGAGAGTGCCGCGGATGATGTGATAACGGACGCCGGGCAAGTCCTTGACGCGGCCGCCACGCACGAGAACAACGGAGTGCTCCTGCAGGTTATGGCCTTCGCCCATGATGTAGCAGATCACTTCCTGACCCGTGGTCAGGCGCACCTTGGCAACTTTACGCAAAGCGGAGTTCGGCTTTTTCGGGGTCGTCGTGTAGACACGCGTGCAGACGCCGCGGCGCTGCGGATTGCTCTTGAGCGCGCGGTTCTTCTTCGGCTTCATCGCCTTCTTGCCGCCGCGGACGCGCGGCTTGCGTATCAATTGCTGTATCGTCGGCATTGTTTGCCTTTCTCCGTTAAAAAAAGCAGTACATTTTATCCAGGATGGATGCTTTCGCGCTTGAAACCCTTTCCTTCGGAGCCCGGGGGTCTCCGCTTTGCGGGTTTCTTTCTCTTTAAAAAAAGAGATATTGAGCTGCGTCTAGGCCGTTATTTTCTCTAGGAAAACCGCGGTCTACAGCCAGCCCATCCCATTACAATTGCGGCGGAATATACAGAGAGTTCCCCAGAGCGTCAAGAAAGTTTTTGGAAAAAGGTTTCAGAAAATCAGGCCGGGCAGCACATCCGGAGAATTCCGGATGAAACAGGGCAAAAAACCCAGCAAAAAGAGAAAGAGGCGGTCATTTTTTAAGGTCTCAGTTTTTCAGCACCGCGACCAGCAAACCCAGCAAAAAGGCAAGCAGAGTTACTTTCCATAGCGTTAATTTAAGGGCGTTTTGTAAGGTGGAGGGAGGATCGGGTTGAGCCTCTATAACAGGCTCCAAGACAATCCCGTGTCTTGTGGCCACGCTCTGCACCTGCGCTGTCAGCGCTTCCGATAGATCGTCCTTTGAATACACTGATAAAGTGCAGGAATCATGATAGGGGAAAGGCCCGCCTACCGTGTGCCACGCCTCTTTCTCCACGACAGCAATAATGTTTCCGTTTTTAAAAAAGGCTATTCTGTCCGGCAGCTCTCTTTCTTCCACGGGCAGGCTGAGAACGGCTGTCCTGAGATGGGAAAGAGCCCCGATCCGCTCCCGGCCGGCCCTTCAGATCAGCAGAAACTTCCAGGATATCGGGCTTCAAAGCCATATCCAGCCCCTCCAGAAAATCCAAGAAGACGGCGTCATCAAAAGAAGGCTCCCCCACAAAGGCGAAGCGATGATTAAGCCCATTTTTTCGCGCCAAAACGGGAATGAGGGGCGTTGTCGCCGGGTGGTAGCCTTTAACAAGCGTAAGGGATGACAAAGCGACTCCTGAAATTGCGCTGCCGATTTTGCCTGCTCTAGCTGCTCAGCCCAAGCTTCAGCCGACTCGACTGGGAGATATGGCGGGCCGCCGACAAGATGGCCTCCGGATCCCGAATAACAGTCCCGCTCTGGGCAAAGGACTCCCGTAAAATTTCGGCCAGCACAGAAGCCTGACGCTCCATTTCAGGGGACGGGCTGGGCCAGGCATAGGGGGGTTGTAGAGCCATATTATATCTCCTTTTCTCTCTGTTAACTGCCAGGGCAGCTTAGCCTGCCTGTTGTCATGGTCAATATTTTTGACAGAAAAAAGGGCCCTGAAAAGGGCCCTTTGTTTCAATATGTAAGGCCGATCAGCCCGCGGCGGATTTACGCTTGGCCGCAGCTTCCTCAGTCATCGGTTCGGAAGACAGGGCAGCAGTTTCCTGCCGCGCCAGCGCTTCAGCTTCCTGCTGTGCCGCGATCGCGATAAGATCACGGTCAGCCGCCAGCTTCTTGACCCGGTTGATGTAGGAACCCGTACCCGCCGGGATCAGACGCCCGACGATGACGTTTTCCTTCAGGCCTGACAGCGCATCGACCTTGCCCTGCGTCGCCGCTTCGGTCAGAACGCGGGTTGTCTCCTGGAACGAGGCCGCCGAGATGAAGGAGCGGGTCTGGAGCGAGGCCTTGGTAATGCCCTGCAGGACCGGCTTGCCTTCGGCTTTCTGCTTGCCGTCATCAATATGCTTCTTGTTGATAATGGCAAATTCCTCACGGTCGATCTGCTCGCCAGCCAGGAGCGTCGTGTCGCCAACCTTGGTGACCTCGACCTTCTGCAGCATCTGGCGAACAATCACTTCAATGTGCTTGTCGTTGATCTTCACGCCCTGCAGACGGTAAACGTCCTGGATCTCCTGGATCAGGTAATCGGCCAGAGCCTCAACGCCCATGACGTCCAGAATATCGTGCGGCACCATCGCTCCATCGAGCAGCGGATCGCCGCGGCGTACGAAATCGCCCTCATGCACCGCCAGGTGGCGGCCTTTGGGGATCAGGTACTCACGCGCTTCTTCCTTCTTGTCGGCCGGCTTGATGATGATCCGGCGCTTGGACTTGTAGTCCTTGCCGAATTCCACCTGACCGTCGATTTCAGAAATGATAGCCGCGTCCTTGGGACGACGTGCCTCGAACAGCTCCGCCACGCGCGGCAGACCGCCCGTGATGTCGCGTGTTTTCGAGATCTCGCGCGGGATACGCGCGATAATGTCACCGGCTTTGACGTCCTGACCGCTTTCGGCAGACAGAATGGCGTCCACCGACATGTAATAATTTGCAGGCAGGCCGTTTGGCAACGTGATCTGCTTGCCCTTCTTGTCAGTCAGCGTAATGCGCGGCTTGAGGCTTCCGCCCTTGGGCTGCGAACGCCAGTCGACCACCACTTTAGAAGAGATGCCCGTCGTTTCGTCCATCTTTTCGGAGATGGAGACGCCCTCGACCAGATCGTGGTAGTGCGCAACGCCGTCTTTTTCCGTGATAATCGGGATAGTGTACGGATCCCATTCGGCCAGTTTCTGGCCGGCGCGAACCTTGTCCGTGTCCTCAACCAGCAGGCGCGCGCCGTAAGGCAGGCGGTGCGCCATCTTTTCGTTGCCCTTGGCATCCTTGACCACCACTTCGGTGTTCCGGCCCATGACGATCGAAACGCCTTCGGAGTTTTTGACCACGTTATGGTGACGGATCTCCAGCTTGCCGTCGACCGGTGCCTCGAGCGAGGATTTCTCCGCGCCACGCTGCGCCGCGCCGCCGATGTGGAATGTCCGCATCGTGAGCTGCGTACCGGGTTCACCGATCGATTGCGCGGCCATAACACCGACCGCCTCGCCAATATTGACCTTCGTGCCGCGAGCCAGGTCGCGGCCGTAGCAAAGCGCGCAAACGCCGATCGGCGTATCGCAGGTCAGAACCGAACGCAACAGGACGCTGTCGATGCCGGCCGTTTCGATGGCTTCGGCCGCGGCTTCGTCGATGATCTCATTCGCCTTGATGATGATTTCACCTGTCAGCGGATTTTTGACATGCGCTGCCGTGGTGCGGCCCAGGATACGCTCCGCCAGATTGACGATCGTATCGGCACCGCTCATGACGGCGCGGATGGTGATGTACTTCTTGGTACCGCAATCATCTTCCGTGACAACCGCGTCCTGCGCCACATCAACCAGACGGCGGGTCAGGTAGCCGGAGTTGGCTGTCTTGAGCGCCGTATCGGCCAGACCCTTACGGGCGCCGTGAGTCGAGTTGAAGTACTCAAGAACCGAGAGACCTTCCTTGAAGTTGGAGATAATCGGCGTCTCGATGATCTCGCCCGAGGGCTTGGCCATCAGACCGCGCATACCGGCCAGCTGGCGGATCTGAGCCGCGGAACCCCGCGCGCCCGAGTGCGCCATCATGTAGACCGAATTCAGGTTGCCTTCGGCGATGTTCGAGATGCCTTTCATCATGGCGTCCGCAACGTCGTCCGTGCAGCGTGACCAGATATCAACGACCTTGTTGTACTTCTCACCTTTGGTGATCAGGCCGTCCATGTATTGCTGCTCGAATTCCTTGACCTTCGTCTTGGCGGAGCCGACCAGGCTTTCCTTGTCGTCGGGGATGACCAGGTCGTCTTTGCCGAAGGAAATACCGGCGATGCAGGCATAACGGAAGCCCAGCTTCATCATCCGGTCGCAGAAGATCACGGTCTCTTTCTGACCGCAGAAGCGGTAGACCATGTCGATCAGCGACATGACTTCCTTCTTGGTCAGGACCTGGTTGATCAGCTTGAACGGCACGTTTTTGTGACGCGGCAGAAGCTCAGACATGATCATCCGGCCCGGCGTCGATTCGACAATTAGTGTCGTGGGCTGGCCCTGCTCGTCCACCGTATGGTAGCGGCACTTGATTTTGGTATGCATGGTAACGACTCTCGCCTCAAGCGCGTGGTGAATTTCACCGACGCTGCGAAAGACCATGCCTTCCCCCTTCTGGCCTTCCTGCATGATCGACAGGTAGTAAAGGCCGAGAACGATATCCTGTGTCGGCACGATAATCGGCTTGCCGTTTGCAGGGGAAAGGATGTTGTTGGTCGACATCATAAGGACGCGTGATTCCAGCTGTGATTCTATGGACAGCGGAACGTGAACGGCCATCTGGTCACCATCGAAATCGGCATTGAACGCCGTGCAGACCAGCGGGTGAAGCTGGATCGCCTTGCCTTCGATCAAAACCGGCTCGAACGCCTGAATACCCAGCCTGTGCAGGGTGGGCGCACGGTTGAGAAGAACCGGGTGCTCGCGGATAACTTCCTCGAGAATGTCCCAGACTTCGGGGCGCTCACGTTCGACCATTTTCTTGGCCGCCTTGACGGTTGTCGCCATGCCGTAGATCTCGAGCTTGTGATAGATGAAGGGTTTGAACAGCTCCAGCGCCATTTTCTTGGGAAGGCCGCATTGATGCAGCTTCAGTTCGGGTCCAACGACGATCACCGAACGGCCGGAATAGTCGACGCGCTTGCCGAGCAGGTTCTGACGGAAGCGGCCCTGCTTGCCTTTGAGCATATCGGAGAGCGACTTGAGCGGGCGCTTGTTTGCGCCCGTGATAACACGGCCGCGGCGTCCGTTGTCGAACAAAGCGTCAACCGATTCCTGCAGCATCCGCTTTTCGTTACGGATGATAATGTCCGGCGCCTTAAGTTCGATCAGGCGCTTGAGGCGATTGTTACGATTGATGACGCGACGGTAAAGATCGTTCAGGTCGGACGTCGCGAAACGGCCGCCATCCAGAGGCACCAGCGGGCGCAGTTCAGGCGGCAGAACGGGAACGATGTCCATAATCATCCATTCCGGGCGCGTGCCGGATTCGATGAAGGACTCAAGCAGCTTCAGGCGCTTTACCAGCTTCTTGCGCTTGGCTTCGCTCGATGTCTCCCGCAGGTCTTCCTCGACCTTTTTCTTTTCCTGATCCAGATCGACCGAGAGCAGAATCTCTTTCAGCGCCTCAGCGCCAATTCCGGCGCGGAAATTTTCATCGCCATACTCGTCCTGGGCGTTCATAAACTCTTCTTCGCTCAGGAGCTGACGGTATTTGAGGGGTGTCATGCCCGGCTCTGTCACCACGTAGGATTCGAAATAAAGGATCTTTTCGAGCTCCTTCAGAGTCATGTCCATCATCAGGCCGATGCGCGAGGGCAGCGACTTGAGGAACCAGATATGCGCAACCGGCGAGGCCAGCTCGATATGGCCCATGCGCTCGCGGCGGACCTTGGTCAGCGTGACTTCGACATAGCACTTTTCGCAGATGATTCCTTTGTACTTCATCCGCTTGTATTTGCCGCAAAGGCACTCATAGTCCTTCACGGGACCGAAGATCTTGGCGCAGAACAGGCCGTCTTTTTCCGGCTTGAAGGTGCGGTAATTGATGGTCTCGGGCTTTTTCACTTCGCCGAACGACCAGGAGCGGATCTGCTCCGGGCTTGCGATTGAGATACGGATAGAATCAAAAGACTGGGGCCCTGTCGGCTGTCCAAAGAGATTCATCAGTTCGTTCATGGTGTGCTCCGCTATAAAACTTTATCTTCGTGTCTATCTCAAAAATTCCTAAAACCGTTCGTCCGTCTATTTCGGCTGGCGGGGCGGCGGGGGGTCCACCAGGATAACTACCGGCCTGATCTCTTCCAGCCCCTTTTCAAACCTCGCCCGCTTCTCGTCCGGCACATCAACGCTCACACCGCCCTGGGCGATCGTCCTTTTGGCGATACGGCCGCCAACACTGCCCAGCAGGCTTGAAAGCGCCTCATTGCCTAGAATGCGCGCATTGGCTTCCGCCCACACGGTCTTGAGCTCCCGGCGTTCCGGAGCCGATAATCTGGCCGCGTCCGCGTGATACGACTTTCTTTCGATCAGGTACAGCCTCATGGGTTACGACCCGCTCTGCTGCTTCATGTCGACGTTCAGGCCGAGGGCTTTAAGTTCCTTGACCAGAACGTTGAAGGATTCGGGCACGCCGATCTCGAAATTGTCCTCGCCGCGAACAATGGCCTCATAGACCTTTGCCCTGCCCGCCACGTCATCCGACTTGACGGTCAACATTTCCTGCAGCGTATAGGCGGCGCCATATGCCTGAAGCGCCCAGACCTCCATCTCCCCGAAACGCTGGCCACCGAACTGGGCCTTGCCGCCCAGAGGCTGCTGCGTGACGAGAGAGTACGGACCGATCGAACGCGCGTGGATCTTGTCGTCGACCAGGTGGTGCAACTTCATCATATAGATGTAGCCGACGGTCACGGCACGATGGAACTGCTCGCCCGTACGGCCGTCGATCAGACGGACCTGGCCGGACTTGTTCAGCCCCGCTTTTGCCAGAAGCTCATCGATGTCGGCTTCATGCGCTCCGTCGAAAACCGGTGTCGCGAAAGGAATGCCCGCGCGCAGATTGTCAGCCATTTCGACCATCTGTCTTTCGTCGAGCTTCGTGACTTTCTCCTCGAATTCCTTTTCGCCGTAAACCGCGCGCAGCTTGTCCTTCAGGCGCTTCATATCGGCTTGCGAGGGATCTTCGCTGTCATTGGCAAAAGCGTCGATCATCTGACCGATCTGCTTGCCCAGCGCCGCCGAGGCCCAGCCCAGATGCGTTTCCAGGATCTGGCCCACGTTCATACGGCTGGGCACGCCCAGCGGGTTGAGAACAATATCGACCGGCGTGCCGTCTTCAAGATACGGCATATCTTCGACCGGCATGATCTTGGAGACCACGCCCTTGTTACCGTGGCGGCCGGCCATTTTGTCGCCAGGCTGGATCTTGCGCTTCACGGCCACGAAGACTTTAACCATCTTCATGACGCCCGGCATCAATTCATCGCCGCGCTGCAGCTTCTCGACTTTGGATTCGAAGCGGTGCTTGAGATTCTCAACCGCCGCGTCAAAAGTCTTGGAAGCGGCCTCGATCTCTTCCATCCGCTTTTCGTTGCCGACAGCGACCTGGCGCCACATGCTGCGCTTGACTCCATCGAGATCGGAGCCCTTGATTTTATCGCCTTTCTTGAGACGGAAATCCTTCGGCGCCGATTCCAGAGTCTGACTCTGGAGAAGCTCCTTCAGGCGCGAATAGAAGCCGTCCTCAAGGATCGCGCGTTCGTCATCGCGGTCCTTGGCCAGACGCTCGATCTCGGCGCGCTCAATTGACATCGCACGGGCATCCTTGTCGACGCCGCGGCGGTTGAACACGCGCACTTCGACCACGGTGCCGTTGGCGCCCGGCGGCAGGCGCAGCGACGTGTCCTTCACGTCAGCGGCTTTTTCACCGAAAATGGCGCGCAGAAGTTTTTCTTCCGGCGTCATCGGCGACTCTCCCTTGGGCGTTACTTTGCCGACAAGGATGTCGCCGGGGCCGACTTCAGCGCCGATATGGACAATGCCGGCTTCGTCAAGGTGCTTGAGCGCCTCTTCGCCAACATTCGGGATGTCACGGGTGATTTCCTCGGTGCCCAGCTTGGTGTCGCGGGCCATGACTTCAAATTCCTCGATATGAATCGAGGTGAAGACGTCATCGCTGACAATCCGTTCGGACAGCAGAATGGAGTCCTCGAAGTTGTAGCCGTTCCAGGGCATGAAGGCGACCAGTACGTTCTGGCCCAGCGCCAGCTCGCCCAGATGCGTCGACGGGCCGTCGGCGACGATGTCGCCGGCGCGGATATCATCGCCGACCTTCACCAGCGGCTTCTGGCTGATGCCGGTGTTCTGGTTCGAACGCTGGAATTTCGCCAGCTTGTAGATATCGACTACGGGCGCGTCGGCGCGCAGTTCCTCGGTCGCCTGAATAACGATACGCGTCGCGTCGACTTTCGTCACGGTGCCTGTGCGGCGGGCGGTCACGGCGGCGCCGGAATCCCGGGCCACGGTGGCTTCCATGCCGGTGCCGACCAGCGGCGCGTTGGCGCGCAACAGAGGCACGGCCTGACGCTGCATGTTCGATCCCATCAGGGCGCGGTTGGCGTCGTCGTTCTCAAGGAACGGGATGAGCGCCGCGGCAACCGATACGATCTGCTTCGGCGAAACGTCGATGAGCTCGATCGTGTCGGGCGTCGACATAAGGTTTTCACCGCCCTTGCGGCAGGAAACCAGATCGGCCGTGAAGCGGCCGCCCTTGTCGAGGGAGGCATTGGCCTGCGCAATCGTATAGCGCGCCTCTTCCATTGCCGACATGTAAATAACTTCGTCGGTTACCTTGCCGCCATTGACGCGGCGGTAGGGGCTTTCGATGAAGCCGTACTGATTAACGCGGGCGAAAGTGGCCAGAGAGTTGATCAGGCCGATGTTCGGGCCTTCCGGCGTTTCAATCGGGCAAATACGGCCATAGTGGGTCGGGTGAACGTCGCGGACCTCGAAGCCGGCGCGCTCGCGCGTCAGACCGCCGGGGCCCAGCGCCGACAGGCGGCGCTTGTGCGTGATTTCCGAGAGCGGGTTGGTCTGGTCCATGAACTGCGACAGCTGGCTGGAGCCGAAGAACTCGCGAACCGCTGCCTGCATCGGCTTGGAGTTGATCAGATCGTGCGGCATGTAAGTATCAACATCGACCGAGCTCATGCGCTCGCGGATCGCGCGCTCCATGCGTGTCAGGCCGATACGGATCTGGTTTTCCATCAGCTCGCCGACCGAGCGGACACGCCGGTTACCGAGATTGTCGATATCGTCGATCTCGCCGGTGCCGTCTTTAAGGCCGTGCAGATATTTGAGAATCGCCAAGATGTCTTCCTTGCGCAGGACACGGACATTGTCCGGGCACTGCATATCAAGGCGCATGTTCATCTTGACGCGGCCGACCGAGGACAGGTCGTAACGCTCGGGGTCGAAGAACAGGCTCTGGAACAGCGCTTCGGCAGATTCAACCGTCGGCGGTTCGCCCGGCCGCATGACGCGGTAAATATCGATCAGCGCCTCTTCCCGCGTATCGCATTTATCGATCTTCATCGTGTCGCGGACATAAGCGCCGGTATTGATGTGATCGACGGCCAGGACCGGGATCTCGCTGACCTGCATGCGGTCAAGCGTCTTGAGTGTGTCCTTGGTGATTTCGTCACCGGCCTCCAGGAAGACCTGGCCGGTTTTGGCATCGAAAACATCGACAGCCGAGAACAGGCCAAGCAACTGGTCGTCCTGAACCAGAATTTCCTTCAGGCCTTTTTCCTCAAGCTGTTTTGCCAGGCGCGGCGTCATTTTCGTGCCGGCTTCCGCTGCGGTTTTGCCGGTGGCCGCGTTGATCAGGTCATAGGGCAGCTTCATGCCGCGCAGGCGCGCGCCATCGAAGCTCGTCTTCCAGCCTTTTTTGTCCTTGCGGTAAACGACGCGGCCATAGAACGTACCGAGGATTTCCTCGTTGCTCATTCCCTGGATCAGCATCGGATCGACGGGATCGTCGTTCTGCTCACACTTGGCGCGGTAAGCGGCAGCGGAGGCCGAATCGAGCGCGCGCAGCATCGTTGTCACCGGCAGCTTGCGGCGGCGATCGATACGAACATGAATATGGTCTTTCGCGTCGAACTCGAAATCGAGCCATGAACCGCGATAAGGAATGACGCGGGCCGCGAATAGATATTTGCCCGATGCGTGTGTCTTGCCGTCGTCGTGGTCGAAGAACACGCCCGGCGAGCGGTGCATCTGCGAAACAATGACCCGTTCCGTGCCATTGACAATGAACGTGCCGTTGTTGGTCATCAGCGGCATGTCCACCATGTAGACATCCTGCTCCTTGATGTCGCGGATCGAGCGCAGACCGGTTTCCTCGTCGATGTCGAATACGGACAGACGCAGCGTCACGCGCAGCGGCGCCGCATAGGTCATGCCGCGCTGCTGGCATTCGTCGGTGTCGTATTTGGGCTCTTCCAGTTCGTAGCGGACATAGTCAATCTCCGCGCGGTCAGAAAAGTCCTTGATCGGGAAAACGGTTGTGAAGACTTCGTGCAGGCCCTGCATGCGGCGGGCGTCCGCGCGCAGGTCGGCCTGCAGGAACGCTTCATAGGACTGGCGCTGAACCTCGATCAGGTTCGGCAGGTCAGCGACTTCACGGATCTTGCCGAAGGAGCGGCGGACGCGCTTGCGGCCGGTGAAGCTGTCAACGTCGTTCGCGGGCTTGAACGGAATGAGCGGGTTGGGAACATAGGCGCGGACCTCGGCCTTGAGTTCGGCGCTTTTTTTGCGGCCGCCGGTCTTTGGCTTGGATTCGGGTTTATCTTTTTCTGACTTGGCTTTGGGTGTGGGTTTTTTCGGTTTCATTGTGCTCATTCTCTTTGTCCTTTGCCCGTCACAAAAATTAGCCAGCCCCAATGGATAAGGCCGCCTTCACCCCTCCCCTACGGGGGGCTGATGCGGTCAACGCAAATAAGGTTATCCGGTATACGGAATTCTTACTGTCACTGTCATCCCGGCTTTAGCGCGTATGCTATATGGCGCAGAGTTCCCTGAGAGTCAAGGCTTTTTATCGTCTTCGAGAAACGGTGGAGACCCGCCCGAGAATCGATATTATGTAATTTTTGGGCCTGCCAGGCTGTCTTTCATCCGGCAGAGCGTCGAGGGCGCCGGAACCCAGGATATCGTTTCCAGGCCTGTTATTTTGCATATATCGTCATAGGGGGCCCGGTAAGCTGGGTCGTCCAGGCAAAGAGCGGATGTCGCCAGGTTCTTTGTAATCCGGCGCTTTTCCAGAAAAAAGGAGATATCGTCCGGGTTCAGGAGGCAGGCTGCTCCCGCCAGGGCATCGAACAGCTCCCGCGGCTCTCCCTCATCCACCGTCACCGCCCCCAGTTCCGGGTTCAGCGCCACCAGTTCGTGCCAATCCCATCGCAGCGCCGCCATCGTATCGGGCGCAAGGTCGGCAATTTTTATGATGTTGAAGTTACACTGACGCGGGGGCTTGTAACAGGCAAACACCGCCGCCGCATAGGTTTGGCTTAAATAACTTTCGTAAAAGGTCGGCGTATTGCCGGTCTGGCCCTCCAAAGCTCTTTCGGGAAAGGCATACTGCGCCGCAATCCCGGATATGCCGGTACGCACCTCGAACATCGCCGCCGGCTTGAGCGCGGAGGAGCCGATGTCGCATTCAGGAGACGCGGCATCATAAAAGTATCTGCGAAGCCCTGCCATCTGTTCATCCCGTTGTTTTTTGTTATCAGGCTCCTGAATATAGGCCTGCCAGAGAAAAGGCCATAAAAAAGAGGACTGCTGTGATAATTTTAATAAGGGGATTCTACCAAGGGAAACATTCATACATGCCTGTAAAAAGCCGCAGAAAGCACACCAACAACAGGGATCGCCACAACTCTAACAAGAGAACACGCTTTCCCGGCACCGCACAGACGAAACGATGGGCACGCAAATTAAACATCCTCACCTGGATTCTGCTTGTCTGGTCATTTTTGTTTGCTGACCCTGCTTCGAATATTTACAAACCCTTCATTGTTTTATTGATCCTAATGCCCTGGCTTGCCCTCATAATCGTTGCCCGGACCCCGGGCAACTTTTCTTCTCTGATTGGCACCAGAAATTCTGCGTCAGGAAAAACAGAGGTCGACCTGTCATTTGTAATGCCCGGCCTCTTGCTGTTCTGCCAGTTTTCTATGAATTTTAGTTTGCTGCGATGGAGCGGGATACCTGCGATACATTTGACAGCCCTGGGATGCGCCGTCTTATTGGGCGCTTCTGCTCTTTGGACAATCAGAAACATCTCTGAGAAAAAGATTGAAAAGGTGCTTCTGCTGTTGCTTATGCTCCCCTATGGATACGGAACCATCCTCGCGACAAATGCGCTCCTGGACAGATCAAGTCCGCAGATATTTGAATCGGTCGTATTAAGCAAACGTATATCAAATGGATACAGAAGCCGCATACCCGAGCTGGACATTGGCCCGTGGGGGCCGCAGACAGAGGAAACCCGAAATATCTTTGTCGGCTACCGGCTTTATGAAGCTATGAATCCCGGGGACAGGATATGTGCATATTTGAAAACAGGGGCGCTGGGAGCGCCGTGGTACTGGATAGCGCCCTGCAGCCAAACGGCGCAAAACCCCAGCTGAGCGGGCCATAAAAAAAGAGGGCCGGAGCCCTCTTTTCATGCGGTTCCCGCCCGAAGGCGGGGCACCTTGATTACTTCATTTCGACCTTGCCGCCAGCCGCTTCGATCTGCTTCTTGATCTTCTCGGCTTCTTCTTTCGGCACGCCCTGCTTCAGGGGCTTCGGTGCGCCTTCGACCAGGTCCTTGGCTTCTTTCAGGCCCAGACCCGTGATGGTGCGCACTTCCTTGATGACGTTGATCTTGTTGTCACCGGCAGCGGCGAGGATCAGGTCAAATGAGTCCTTCTCCTCGGCAACGGCGGCGCCCGCAGCGGCAACAGCCACCGGCGCAGCGGCGGAAACGCCCCACTTTTCTTCCAGAAGCTTCGCCAGTTCGGCAGCTTCCAGAACTGTCAGGGCCGACAGGTCGTCTACGATTTTTGCAAGATTGGCAGCCATTTTAGTTCTCCTTCTATTTCACTTTTAAGCAGTTGTTGAATTTACAATTAAACCGGTAATTACTGTCCTTTGGTGGCGTAGGCATTGGCCAAGCGGGCCAGTTGCGCGCCCGGCGCCTGCAGCAGGCCGACCAGCTTGCCGCGCAGCGCGTCCAGCGAAGGCAGCGTCGCGAGGAATTTGATGGTCTCGAGGCTCAAAGGCTCCTGGCTGTTGGCGCCGCCCAGGATCACGAGCTTCTCGTTGTCCTTGGCAAAGCCGTAGGCAACGCGGGCCGCAGCCATGGGATCTTTGGACGAGGCAACGGCCGTCGGGCCGGTGAACAGGCTTGAGAGACCCGCAAACTTCGTGCCCTCCAGCGCGCGGCGGACCAGCGTGTTCTTCGCGACCTTGTAGGTGACGCCTTCCTTGCGCATCTTGGAGCGCAGCTCCGTCACCTGTTTCACCGTCAGGCCCTTGTTATGCGTGACAATAACCAGCTCCTCGCCTTCAAAGCGCTGGCGGAGGACGGCGACTTCCTGCTCTTTTTTCACACGGTTCTGACTCATGCTGTCTTCCTCTCAAAAAATCCAAATCAAAAACAAAAAAGGATGGCACCCTGTGGGTCCATCCCCGTCAAAGACCAAAATAAAGAAAACAAAGGGATGCGGATCAGCCGCTTCGTCTTTCGTTTTCCCCATCTGTGCTGGACTTAATGCCCCTAAAGGCCGCCGGCAGTCTTGGACAGGAACGAGGCGGTTTTAACAGCACCGCCCCGCATAGGTCAAGGAAAATTACGATATTTTCGGAAGCGGGCGCGATGCCAGGCCAACGATCATAGCGGCAGCTGTCTTCTCCCGCGGCGACATAGCTTTAAAGGAAGAGCTTCTCACTAAAGCACCCATGGTTTCCTTTAGAGTCAGATCCCGGTCAATGAAATCCAGCCCGTCAAGCTGATCATCCCGTAATTCTACGCCATTCAAAGTAAAGCCTGATTTTGCCATTTTAATATCTCCGTCTGTTAAAGTTTCAAAGAAAGTCCCGGAACGGCATAAATTCCTATATTCCGTGCCAGGCGCGGTATGGATTTTTCTTCTCCCTCAGCATATGTCCGAAGGCCGGCCTGCAAACACGTACCACCGACATAAGCCATCACGGCGCCCGGGCCAGAGGCCAGGAAAAACGCGGGCGAAAGTAATTTTAAGGCCGTGCCTGCCGCATGAAGTTTTGTATTGTTGGCATTGGCATTCAGATTTTCAATCCAATGCTGGCCGGGAGCCGGAACAGGCGCGCCCAGAAGATAGGTTAACAGGGGTGATTTCAGAGGCATAAAAATATCCTTTCAAATCAAATCGTTTCTCTTCCATAGAACAGGCTAAGGCCTTCTGTCAAATATTATTTGTCATAGCAATTTTGCCGGTTTTGACCAGCGTCGCATACCATTCATAGGAGGATTTGGGCGTCCGGCGGCGGTCCCGGGCGTAGTCGACATGGATCAGACCGAAGCGGGGCCGGTACCCTTCCCCCCATTCAAAATTATCCATCAGCGACCAGACGAAATAGCCCCGCACGTTCACGCCGTCCTTCATCGCCCGCGCCAGGGTCCCGATATAATCCCGCAGAAAATCGATACGGCGCGGGTCAGGACATTGACCGTTTGAATCGATTGAGTCTTCCAGCGCGATTCCGTTTTCCGTCACGATCAGTGGAATGTCGCCGTATCGTTTTTTAAATCCGGTCAGGCATTCATAAAAATTGGACGGATCAATCGACCAGCCCATCGCCGTCTTGGGGGTGTGCGCAGGCTTGTCGCCGAAGAACGTATCGAAAATATAGGCCGAATTGCGCCGGACCTCGATCGCGTCATAATGCTGGATGCCGACGAAATCGAGATCTGCCCGCACGATGTTCATATCCCCCTCGCGGATAAACGGTGCGAGATAAGAGGCCGTGATCTCCGGGTAGGTTCCTTTGAGCAGCGGGTCGTAAAAATGGCCATTCCAGAAAGCATCCATCAACGCCACGTTTTCGGGATTGGTATCGGGCCGTTCCCCGCGCACCGGCATCAGCGTATAGGCTGAGCCTATGCGAAAGGCCGCGTTTTCGCTTTTCAGGGCCCGGTAGGTCTGCCCCACAGCCATGTTCATATGGTGTACGCATTGCAGGAACCCGTCGCGGTCGGCCAGCCCCGGCGCGTTGATCCCCACGCCATGCCCCATCCAGCTATAGACGCTGGGTTCATTCAGGATGATCCAGTTGTTCACCCGGTCCCCCAGCCGCCGCGCCATCAGTTCGGCGTAGTCGGAAAACCAGCCCAGAATATCGCGGTTTGCCCAGCCGCCCCGATCCTGCAGTGCCTGCGGCAGATCCCAGTGAAACAGCGTGACCCAGGGCGTTACATTGCGCGCCAGAAGGCCGTCGACCAGCCGGTCATAGAAATCCAGCCCCGGTTCATTGACCCGGCCCCGCCCCTCCGGCAGAACGCGCGGCCATGAAATCGAGAAGCGGTAATTCGGCACAAGCCCGGCGATCAGGCCAAGATCCTCGTCCAGCCGGTGATAATGGTCGCAGGCGATATCGCCCGTATCGCCGTTTTTAATTTTGCCCGGAATGCGGCAGAATGTGTCCCAGATCCCGGGTCCGCGGCCGTCTTCCTGTGCCGCCCCCTCGATCTGATAGGCGGCGGTAGCGGCACCCCAGATAAACCCCTTCGGAAAATCCATTGCTCTTCTCCTGATCACGTTTTCTATAGGAGGCGTTTGGACGTTCGCCACGAAAAACTGATTGAAAAGAACATTATTTTACATAAAATATTATTAGAGGGCCGTTAAGATTTTCTATGTACTATTCTTTCATGATTATGTCCGGAACTGAACATTTGAATATGCTCGGTTTTGTCGGATCTGTCTTTGAGACAGATCCCGTTCTCGACTTCTATGTCAGCGATCCCCTGCTCGAGCAATTATATGAGTGCTGCAAGACCACCCCGGACCCCTCCTATCTGGTCAGTGCTGATTTTACCAACCTGATGCAGCTCAACGACATTATTGGCCGGCAAAAGGCGAACGAGGTCATGCGGACCATTGCGGCGATCTATCAAAATACTCTCGCAACGCTGCCTTTGACAACGCGTGTAAGCTTCCGGGTGCATGGCGATGGCATAAACTGGGTACTGGAAGGCAAGAATCTCTCCCAGGAACAAGTGAGAGCCTGTCTGACGGCGGCGGAAAAAGAAACCCAAACCTTCATCGAGCAGGCCGGTCTTTCCCGTATCCAGCATAAGCGTTATACGAATGTCGCAGGTGTCGGACTGGCAACCAGTTTTTCCGAGATCAATCGGTCTTCAGGAACGCTCACAGACATTCGCAATGAACATGCTTTTGAGCTTTCCATGGCACGCAATCTGGTCGCCAATACTGTGAAAAATCCATTGGCGGCGCCGGAATTCCTGCATGAACATTATTTAGCCTGCGCAACCAAGGCCCTGGAAGCGTGGAGTCACAAGCGCATTTCTGCTCCCAGCCTTTTCCCGGAAAACTTCACGGTTCAGCCTATCGCTTCAAAACATACGCGCTCGCGACGCGAGGAAATGGCATTTCTGAAGCAGATCCAAAATAACGGACAGGCCACCCTCATACGCTTCAATCTCTACAATCTGGGCGGTTTGAATTCTCTGATTGGCAACGATCAAGTGGATGGCAGCATCCTAGAGCCTGTACGAGACTATATCCGGCAGCAGCTGGCATCTTTTCCACCCGAATACCGGCATATATACGAACGGGACGGCGGGGTTATGGACATTATTGTGCCCACGCAAAACGAATGGCTGATAAGCGAACTTCAACGATCCGTACAGACCCAGGTGACGACGCATATTTTTGGGAAATCTGTTACGCAATTCACAAAAGATAACGATCTGGAGCGCGAAGATTATGATTTGGCGGGCGATACGCTGCTCGCCAACATACCGCACAAACGGGGACGGCTGCCGGGCACAGGAATGATCAGCATCGCCGCACCAATCATTCCGCAGACACCTCTGGACAATGTTTTTCAGTCTTTAGAAGCGCAGCAGCGCCTGCAGGAGTACCACGGCATTCGCTATTTTGAGCGGATATCCATCGATAGCACTGATGTACGCGGTGTATTGATCACGCAATCATCGAATTCTGACTTAAATGCAATCCATCCTTCTGCTGCACGGCTGCCGGGAGCAGAGCAAAATCCATACAGCTGGGCGCTGGCAAACCGTTTTACGCAGGAACAGCTGGCCGACCTCCTGAAAAAACCCGTCGGCATGATTTATGAAGCGCTGACGGGCATTCCGTTGCAGCCCGTTCTGAACCGGCAGGAAATCATCTTTCACCTGATTGACCAAGGCGTTGACCCTGCCCGGATCAAACAACATCTGTCCCCGCGCGCCGCCTTCGACGCTTTTGTCCGCAGAGAAATGCAGGAAAAGAAACTAAGGCCCGTTGACATCGCAGACCGTCCTTCAACCAGACCTCACGGTCATCCGGAATTTCTGACTTTCAACTTAGCGCGGACCTGGGGTTATATACCGGCTCAACTTGAGGGCATTGACGAGACTTTGCTACAGGCCCAGGCTACCATACGCACCTTAGGCAAACTGGACCTTTATAAAAAAGGTTTCCGCAATGTCGACAGCCCCGCGCTTTTGCCCGATATCCGCCGCCGGGCGCACACAATCCTAGCAGATGCGGAAAGCAAAACGGATGTTCTGAGAAGATCACAACTAACCGACCACGTCATCGAGATCGCCCGCCATGAACAGGCTATGCCTGATCCGCAGATAGTTCTGGCCGGACACAGTCTGGTGATCGATTCCATGGCGAGAATAACCGAAGATCTGGAAAGGTTTGACCTGTTTGAACTGGCTCATGAAATGCGAAATCTCACCGCGCCCCTGCGCCTCGGCAATCGGAAGCTCGAATCCGCGAATGCGCTAGCTATCTTAAGCCGGGCTGCCGGTCTGGACTCTTTGCGAACAACAAAGCAGAGGCACTACACTCCTTAATCTCACGCACTCTCCAGAAAAAGAACAAAGGACTCTCCGATTCGAAGAGCCCTTTGTTTATCGTATTAAATTTCTTAAGCGGCTTTCGTCGCGGCTCCAGAGGCACTGAAGGCCGTCAGGTCAAGCTTGATGCCCGGACCCATGGTGGTCGTCACCGTGACCTTCTTCATGTAGTTGCCCTTGGCGCCCGAAGGACGGACGCGGCGGATTTCATTGACCAGCGCCTTGATGTTCTCGGTCAGCTGCTTCTCGGTGAAGCTGGCCTTGCCGACGCGCACCTGGACGATACCGGCCTTCTCGGCACGGTATTCGATGGCGCCGCCCTTGGCTGATTCAACGGCCTTTTTGACGTCCGGCGTCACCGTGCCCAGCTTCGGGTTCGGCATCAGACCCTTGGGGCCCAGCACCTTGCCGAGACGGCCAACCAGACCCATCATGTCCGGCGTGGCAATGCAGCGGTCGAAGTCGATTTCGCCTTTAAGAATTTTCTCGGCCAGGTCATCCGCGCCGACGATATCGGCACCGGCGTCCTTGGCTTCCTTCGCCTTGGCATCCTTCGCGAACACGGCCACGCGGACCGTGCCGCCCGTGCCGTGCGGCAGCTCAAACATGCCGCGAACCATCTGGTCGGCATGCTTGGGATCGATGCCCAGGTTGATCGACAGATCAAACGTCTCATCGAACTTGCGGCCTTTGGCCGTTTCTTTCAGGATTTTTACCGCATCCTCAACCGTATAGAGTTTTTTACGGTCCAGCTTTTCGTAGGCGGCCAACAGTTTCTTTCCCATCGCCATGACTTAGCCCTCCACCACTTCAATGCCCATGGAACGGGCGGTTCCGGCAATCGACTTCATCGCGGTCTCGACGCTCGCTGCATTCAGATCCTGCAGCTTTTCTTCCGCGATCTTGCGAACCTGCGACTTGGTCACCGTGCCCTTGACTTCGCGGCTGGGCGTGCCCGAGCCTTTGTCCACCTTGGCAGCCTTCTTGAGGAAATAGCTGGCAGGCGGGGTCTTGGTAATGAAAGTGAAGGATCTGTCCTCAAACACCGTGATCACGACCGGAATAGGCATGCTCTTTTCCAGCTTCTCGGTCTTGGCGTTAAAGGATTTGCAGAATTCCATGATATTGACGCCCTGCTGACCCAGAGCCGGGCCGATGGGCGGTGCGGGGTTTGCGGCGCCCGCGGGTACGATCAGGTTGATATAACCTGTGATCTTCTTTGCCATGTGTGCCTCCGTTTGCTTATGGCGAAACGAGGTTCGTGGTGCGGCCCCGGGCTGGCCCCTTTTAAAGGAGTTTGCCGGCTAGCCTCCCACGGAACTTCAATCCCTGCCGGTAGACAGGGACGGCGCACCATAGGTGTTCTCTATAGGGGAATCAAGAAAAATCGGGCCTTTTATGGATGCGGCTTCAGCTTGCCGCCGACTTCAATCCAGCCCGTCGTATCACGACCCCAGGCATCCCTGTCAGACGGCGGCGGGACGGACGGCGTTTGAGGTTGCCCAAAGGCTTCTTTAGGGCTGCTCTGCGGAGGCGAAGCTGTGTCCATAATGAGTTTTTCTTTTGTTTTAAAACTCGAACGTGCGCGCTGCCAGTCTCTCAGCGGCCTGTCTCCGGCTTTCAGCCACGCGCTGCTCTTCCGCCACCATCGAGGCCTGACCTGCGTCGGCCACGGCGATCGCCGCCTGCAGCTTGTCGCGCAAAAGCCCGGCACCGGGTTTTTCATTGCCTTTCAAGGCCTCGCAAAGCGTGGTCAGATCGGCCTTAGGAATAAAGCCCGCTCCACGGAAATGAGCGCCCCAGACCCCTTCTTTCTCAAGGCCCGCGCCGATGACCTCGTCATCGAAAAGGGCGTTCGCCAGTTTACTGAGCGCTGTCGGGGAAGCCTGAATAGCGGTGGCCAGAGTTTCTCCGGCGGTATCCTGTTCAAGTACGCGTGCTGCCAGTCCCATATAAAACCTCCTGCTGTTAACTTTTTAAGGGTGTCAGGGTATGACCTTACATCGTGTTTTTTGTTATGTCAAATTTAAAAGGCTTAACTGCTCCATTTCTTTAACTACACATGTAAAAATCAAAAACGGCTCTTTCGGCCTGCCGCAGCACCTCCGCCAGCACCCTGCGACGGGGTTCATCGTCAATACCCGTCACGGCCCGGTAAAATTCATCCAGTGCGGCCTCATTGCAGATGACCTCCCGCACCGCCCCCGGGCTATCCAGCGCGACATTCAGAAGGGCAAAATAACTCTGGCTGACATTCTCGCCGCAGCGCACGAATTCGATTTCGCGCACTTTTTCCGCCAGCGCGGCGGCACTGCCGAATTCGGCTTTAAGGCTGGCAAAAGTGATGGCCATGTCAATCGTCCCTGTTCTCCCGTTTCCCTTGTCCCGGGAAATCAGAATCATCCTAAACAGAGAATGGACCGTCCGTCAAAGGGGTTAGGCCTTTTCGACCTGGCTATACTCCAGCTCGACCGGCGTCGCACGGCCAAAGATGGAAACAGAAACCTTCAGGCGGCCTTTTTCCTCGTCGATCTCTTCGACCACGCCGTTGAAGGACGCGAACGGACCGTCGGCCACCTTGACCTCTTCGCCGATGTCGAAGGTGATGCTCGGCCGCGGGCGATCGACGCCTTCCTGGATCTGCTTGATCAGCCGTTCGGCTTCTTTCTCGCTGATCGGCGATGGCTTGTTGTCGGCGCCCAGGAAACCGGTGACTTTCGGCGTATCCTTGACCAGGTGCCAGATTTCATCGGTCAGATCGAGCTTCGCCAGGACATAGCCCGGGAAGAATTTGCGCTCGGCATTCACGCGCTGGCCACGGCGGACTTCCATGACTTCCTCGGTCGGGACCATGATCTCCTCGACCTTCTCCTCGATTCCCTGTTTGCGGGCCTTCTCGCGGATGGCCTCGGCCACCTTGTTTTCAAACCCGGAATAAACATGCAATACGTACCAGCGTTTTGCCATTTTCAGCCTCTCATCTCACTAATAAATAAGCCATAAACCCGTCTGTTTCAGCGCCCTACGTTCCAATCCGCAGGATTTCATGCACCAGGAAGGATAATATCTGGTCGGCCGCGAACAAAAACATCGCCGCCACGAACACCATAACGAACACGGCAACGGTGCTGATCGCCGTTTCCCGGCGCGTAGGCCAGGTCACTTTGAGCATCTCGGCCTTTACCTGGCGCAGATATTGAAGCGGAAAGAATTTTACCATCGTCAGCCTCTGTTCCTTCTGACTTGCTGTTATGCTTTTTCCGGACAAAAGGGTCTTATCGCGGCGGGTCGCCAGTTGCAATATCGTCCTTATTGTCAGGGGAATGAGTGTTTTTAAAACAAAAAAAGCCTTTTGACCAGTAAAAAATGAGAAAAAAGGAAGGAAGATCCGGAGATGAAAGGGGCCCTAGCCGGCGCCCGTCATGACACACCGGAGCATATCGCCATCCGGCCATTCGACCAGCGCCTGATTCTGGTTAAGCCATAAAGACATCTCGTCTTCGCCGACGAACCGCTCGCCGAAAGGGGACTCCGCGGCCTTTAAATCATCCGGCAGACCGGCCAAGGTGAAATGAAGGCTTTTACGATCGGGACTGACCTGAACGTTCAGAAAACGTCCATCCGTGCAGGCATAGGATTTCGTCGGGGGCTGGATGCCGGCACCGCCCGGTTTCATAAAGCCCGGCATGGGCATGGTGCCGCAGGCCGTCAGCATAAGCGCGCTCCCCAACAATAATATGACCGGAAAAACTGAAAAACAGGCCTTCATGCCTCTATATCTAGGCTTCCTCCGGCACTCTGGCAAGAAGTCCCTGCGCCTTGACAGCCCGGCCCCTCCGTGGACAATGTCCGGCAGGGGCCGTTGACCCCCGGAACAGGCGAAAATCCATGACGGCACAAACAAAACCCCCGCCCCCCTCCGAAAGCAAAAGCCGGGACAGCCAACCCCTGTGGACTCCGCCGCCGGCACGCGCGGCGCAATCGCATATCGCCCGGCTGCTGAACGACCTGCCCGATCTTAAAAATTTCAACGATTTGTGGCGCTGGTCGGTCGAGAACCCGACTGCCTTCTGGGATACGATCTGGGATTTTTTCGATGTCCGGGGTGAACGCGGAGGCACCATCCTCTCGGATGCCGACAAAATGCCGGGCGCACGATTTTTTCCCGAAGCGCGTCTTAATTATGCTGAGAACATCCTGCGCCGGAATGATGAGGCCCCTGCTCTTATTTTCCGCGATGAAAAAGGGCGGGAGCGCACTTTGTCCTTCCGCGCCTTGCAGGACCACGTCAGTCTGTGGCAGCAGGCCTTCGCCGCTGCCGGGGTAAAAGAAGGCGACCGTATCGCCGGCTACATGCCGAACATGCCAGAGGCTATTATCGCCATGCTGGCTGCCGCCAGCCTTGGCGCGCTGTGGTCTTCGGCCTCACCGGATTTCGGTGTTCAGGGCGTTGTCGACCGCTTCGGCCAGATCGCGCCCAAAATCCTGGTCGCCGTCGATGGCTATTACTACAACGGCAAAACGCTGGACTGCCTGGAGCGGATCGCGGAGATACAGCCCCGGCTGCCCGGCCTCGAAAAAACAGTGATCGTGCCGTTCGTCAGCGAAAATCCCGATCTCTCCGGCCTGCAAGACGCGGTAACCGCCCCCGGCCTAACCGCAGGCTTCGCAGCAAAAAAACCTGAATTCCGCCGCGTGGCCTTCGACCATCCGTTGTTCATCATGTTTTCATCCGGCACCACGGGTGTACCAAAATGCATCGTGCACGGTCACGGCGGCACTCTGATGCAGCACCTCAAAGAGCACGGGCTGCATTGCGACATCCACGAAGGCGACCGGGTTTTCTATTTCACCACCTGCGGCTGGATGATGTGGAACTGGCTGGTCAGCGCGCTGGCCGCGGGTGCCGCGCTTTTGCTTTATGATGGCTCACCCTTTTATCCCGATGGCCGCGTCCTGTGGGAATTTACGGCACGCCACAAATGCACGCTGTTCGGCACCGCCGCCAAATATATAGACGCCCTTAAAAGCAACGATATAAGACCCGGCGAACAGCACGACCTTTCAGCCCTGCGCACTATCACCTCTACCGGGTCGCCATTAGTCCATGAAAGTTTCGATTTCGTTTATGACGCGATCAAGAAAGACGTCCACCTCGCATCGATATCCGGCGGCACGGACATCGTGTCCTGCTTCGTGCTGGGCAATCCCGTCTCTCCCGTCTGGCGCGGCGAGATCCAGGGTCCCGGCCTGGGCATGGCGATCGACGTGTTCGATGAGCATGGCCAGCCCCTGCCGCCCGGCGCAGGCGCGGGCGAGCTGGTCTGCACCAGGCCGTTTCCCTGCATGCCGGTCATGTTCTGGAACGACCCGGATGGCAAAAAATACCACGGCGCCTATTTCGAGAAATTCCCAGGCGTCTGGTGTCACGGCGACTGGATCGAGCGGACCGCGCATGACGGATACATCATCCATGGCCGCTCCGACGCCACGCTCAACCCGGGCGGCGTTCGCATCGGCACCGCCGAGATCTACCGTCAGGTTGAGCAGATCGAAGACGTGCTGGAAAGCCTGGCCGTGGGGCAGGACTGGGACAATGATGTGCGCGTCATTTTGTTTGTACGGCTGAAAGAAGGGCATACGCTTTCCGGCGCGCTGGAAAAAGCCATCCGCGCCCGCATCCGCGCCGGCGCCTCGCCCCGGCACGTTCCCGCCAAGATCATACAGGTCGCCGATATCCCGCGCACCAAGAGCAACAAGATCACCGAGCTGGCCGTACGCGACATCATTCATGGCCGGCCGGTCAGGAATGTCGAGGCGCTGGCCAATCCGGGGGCGCTTAAGCTGTATGAAAATTTGACAGAGCTGAAGGAATAATGCTGGAATCCGGCCTGCTTCAGCCAACATCGGAAAGAACCGCGAAGAAATGAAAATTTTTCTTATATTTTTATTGTTGTCTGCGTTCTTCTATTTCTCTTTCGCGGTTATTGACAGCCTTAAAAGCGGCAAGGTTCCTCACCGGTTTTATTTTCTTGAGGCATCCAGGACGCGCGATTTCTCGAACCGTCGGGATCACCCTTTTGAATACTGGGTTACGCTTTCAATATGGGCGGCTTATGCGTTGTTTTTTTTAATAGCTGCAATAAAAGAGGCTTGATATGCGCGGTTATTTCGGCATCGGCGTCCAGGAGATCAGCAAGGAAGGCAATGTCGGCAACCTTGTGCGCTCGGCACACGCCTTCGGCGCCAGCTTTTTCTTCGCCATAGCGCCGGTTGTCGATATCCACGCCCTGCGCGCCACGGACACGTCGGACGCCTTCGATCATCTGCCCTACTACCAGTATGACAGCGTCGCGGCGCTGGATCTGCCCAAAGGCTGCCAGCTGGTTGGCGTCGAATTCGTCGATGAGTCGATTGAACTTCCCAGCTTCCGTCATCCGACCCGCGCCGCCTACGTTCTGGGCCCGGAAATGGGAAGCCTGTCGCCCGCGCTTCTGGCGCGTTGCGACCATGTCGTGAAAATACCTATGAAGTTCTGCATCAATGTCGGTGTCGCGGGGGCGCTGGTGATGTATGACCGCGCCCTGTCGACAGGACGCTTCGCCGATCGTCCGGTCAAAAGTGGCGGGCCGGTCACGCCGCTGGCGGCACACGTTCAGGGAAAGCGGCGCTTCAGCCGCAAGGGTATTAAATCAGGGAACGACGCGTAAGACAAAACGCAAAAGCCAGTCAGAGAGGCCGATGGGATCACCTGTCGCGACGATGCAGGCGCAGCCGACGCCCTTGTCCGCCACCGGCGTATGACGGGTATTGCCATCCATGATCAAAAGATCGCCAGGGCCGTAAAATCCGTTTTCATCGCTGAAGGTTCCACGCAGCACCAGCGTGATCTCCCGACTGCCGTGACGGTGGGTCGGCAGGCGCGCGCCCGGCTTCGCATCCACCAGGAAAACAGACATGGGCTCAGCCCGGAGGCGGTCCTGGCCGGAGATTTTTTTCGCGGCGACGCCCGGAAAAATCCAGTTCCAGCGCGCCTTCCCCTTGCCTTCGGACTCCATGTGGTGGTGCAGCGGCTGGGGCAGATGCGTGTCGCCCCAATAACATTTATAGGCGCTTTCGTAACTGCGGGCGGCGGGGCGGGATTCTTCCGCGCCACTATCCAGACGCCCCATAACGATCTGCAGGCTTCGCTCGCTCATCGCAACCGGCTCACAGCTTTCGGCAACAAAGGCGCCGCCGATGGATTCACACAGCGCCACAGTCCGCCGACCGCGCGTTGAAAGGGTAAGATGGCTGGCCACGACCATCGAGAGAGACTGGTCAAGCGCACCAGTGGCGTATTCCATCATCAGCGCTTCGTAAAGATCCAGTTTCTCGGCGGCGGAAAGGTGGCTCATGTTTTTACGACTCCCTCGCCAAGATTTTCGCGCAAATGCGCCAGTGCCAGCCTTATGCGTGATTTGACCGTGCCGAGCGGCAGGTTGGTTTCAGCCGCAATATCACTGTGCGATTTTTCTTCATAGTAAGCCTTACGGATCATTTCAGCCTGCTCGGGCGGCAACTTGGCCAGGGCGGCGGCGACCGCCTTGGAATCCTGCAAACGCCCGGTCATCTCATCCGGTGCTTCCGCGTCATCGACCAGAAGCGGGTCGTCCATATTGACCTCGGGCAGCTTTTTCTTGCGCAGAAAATCGATCCGCTTATTACGGGCGATCGTAAAAATCCAGGTGCTGGCACTGGCGCGATCAGGATCGTAGGACACGGCGCGGCGCCAGACCGTGATCAGCGTTTCCTGGGCTACTTCATCTGCCACATCGGGAGGCAGGCCGCCTTTCATCAGGAACGATTTGACGCGGGGAGCAAAATGCTCGAAAACCCGCACGAAAGCATCGCGGTTGTGGGTACGGCCCACAGCTACCAGCAGGTCTTCAAATGTCACTGGACCGGCCATCACGCCAGCAGGAGGTACGGGGTTCATCGGGGCCTTTTTGCCTTCGTGAATAACCCCAGCATTAAGCGCCTTTTCCCTTGTTTCGTAAAGGGAAAAAGGCAATTCATCGTTGGCTGCGACCGCATACTCCTGGCAGCCCTTTTTTATTTGCGCACACTGGGCCATATCACTTGTACGAGCCCCGGAGGCAACTGGATCACAAAAAAGTTTTTTGCATTTAGGCCCGGATGGGCTAGTGTTTATAAACCTTTAACTAAGCAACCTTCGGGCACAGGCCCCTTACCGGTGAAAGAGATGATGAGCAAGAAAATTACCCTCGGTACCCTTCTTCTGGCGACCCTCCTGCTGGCCCCCATGGCAGCGCGGGCGGAGGAGCCCAAGCTGGTCGGCACCTTCGGCGACTGGTCGGCTTACAGCTTTACGGAAGACGGCAACAAGGTCTGCTACATGGCAAGCCAGCCCAAGAAAGCCGAAGGCAATTACAGCAAGCGCGGCGAAGTTTTCGCGCTGATCACTCATCGCCCGTCGGAAAACACCAAAAATGTATTCAGCTATATCACAGGCTATTCCTATAAAACCGGCAGCGATGCAACCCTTAGCATCGACAAGGACAAATTCACTCTGTTTACCCAGGACGACACCGCCTGGGCCCCGGATGCCGCAACAGACAAGAGCATTGCGGACTCCATGCGCAAGGGCGCGTCCATGGTTATCAAAGGCGCCTCCTCCCGTGGAACCCAGACCATCGACACTTTCAGTCTGAAGGGCTCGGGCGCGGCGCATGACGCCATCTCCAAGGAATGCGGCATAGAGTAGCCGCATAGCCACGAACGGCCACTTTTCTGGTCATAATCGTCTGTTTGTTTTTCATAGCCATAAAAAAATGGGGATTCTGGATATGGCTTTGTCCGTAGGCGCTTGGCACCCCCTATCTGCCGTGCTAATTCTTGCCCGTAATTTGAAAAACGGCTGGGGAAGCTAACACTGCAAGAGTATGATTTACGGGATGATGCTTAAAGCACTCAGAAGCAAGATTTATTGCCGTATGGACACTGCCCGCATCCTCGCCGGTGTGAGTTCCTTTGTGCCTTTGCGCCAGCGTTATCTGTTCACCCGCCATAACCGGCTCCGCTTGCGTTACGTACTGCCCTCTGTCACCGCGCTCGGCCTGCTGACGATTATGACGGGAACTCATATCGTGTCTGCTGCGCTCAGCGGCGCCTCTCCTTATGATCTGGCTTCGGCTTCAGAGTTTGAAAGCCCCCCGGCCGACCAGAACCCCTCGGATCAATACGAAGCCGCCAGCCGCCGCATGCAGCGTTACGCGCATTACAGCGATGACAGCGCCGGCGGCCGTGGCGAACATTTGCTGACCCAGGTCATGGCCGTCCTGCCCGCCGCCGGACCGCCCCGCCCGAAGGAAAAAGCCTTTGAGATCGGGCGCGGCGACACGCTGGCCGGACTTATGCAGGATGCAGGGATTTCCAGCAGCGATGCCTATAACGCCGTTGAGGCTCTGCGCGAATATTACAATCCGCGCGACATGAAGCCGGGCCAGAAAGTCTACCTGAACTTTGAGCCGTCCGAAAGCGGCGGCGGTGCCTATAGCTTTTCCCATATGCGCGTCCTTCTCGACCCCTTAAAAACCGTCCTCCTGAAAAAAGCCGACGACGACACTTTCCGCGTTTCCCTTGAGGAAAAGAAGGTCGAGCGTAAACTGCACGCACAGCGGGCAACCGTTGAAAACTCTCTTTACGGCTCCGCTCTCAAGGCCGACATTCCTTCGGCCGTTATTGCCGAAACCATTCGCATCTATTCATGGGACATCGACTTCCAGCGCGACATCCGCGAGGGCGTCCAGATGGAAGTCATGTATGAGAGCTTTGAAACCGAGGACGGCACGCCGGTTAAGACAGGCGAGATTATTTATGCCCGCCTGAACATCAATGGCGTCGATACGCCCGTGTATCGTTTCAAGACCAGGGACGGCGACGTCGATTATTTCACGCCGGACGGACACAGCGTCCGCAAAGCCCTGATGTCAACGCCAGTAGACGGCGCACGCATCTCATCAGGCTTTGGCATGCGCCGCCACCCGGTTTTGGGCTATACCAAAATGCACAAGGGCACGGACTTCGCCGCGCCCCGGGGCACACCGATCTATGCCGCCGGCGACGGTACGATCGAGAGGATGGGCCCCTATAGCAGCTATGGCAACTATGTACGCATCCGGCACAACTCCGGCCTGAAAACCGCCTACGGCCACATGCAGAAATTTGCCAAAGGCCTGTCGGCCGGCAGCCGCGTCAAGCAGGGCCAGGTCATAGGCTATATCGGCCAGACCGGCCGCGCCACCGGCCCGCATCTGCATTACGAAGTCCTGCTCAACAACAGCCAGGTCAACCCGCGCAGCGTGAAGATGCAGCAGGGCGACTCTCTGCGCGGTGCGCAGTTCAAGACCTTCCAGGCCCAGGTTCAGCAGATCAACCAACGCTACGCCGCCCTGATTGGTTCCGGCCGCTTTGCCGCCCTTACACAGGGCCGCAAAGCCAGCCTGCTGCGCTAGCTGATAAAACCTGGCGCCCGGCCCGTTTTATTGCTTATGACCTGATTTATTTAAGGCCGGCTGACAATCACGAACCGCAGCGCATAGATCACGCCCAGCACACCCGCCATCGTGAACCAGAACACGGCATAGGACAGGTGATTATTGCGCGGCCGGTAGGCCAGCGCCTCACGCACGGGAACGGGCGCATCCCCGGTTTCGGCGGAGGCATAAAGAATGACGGGCGCCATGTCTGTCAGGCCACGAAACCGGGCGATCTGCGAAGGCTCCGCGCTGTACCACTCTTCCTTCGCCGGGTTATTTTCCGGCACGAACGGGCCGGGATGTTCGGGATGACGGAGCAGGCCCCGCACCGTGACCGTGCCCCGGGGATCGTCATGAGCGGCCTCGGGCAGTCCCAGCCACCCCCGGTTCACGAGGATAAAGCCGCCGCCGGGCAGTGCCAGCGGGGTCAGGATATGGACGCCGGCATGGCCCTGATAGGTACGCGGACCAACGCGAACGCTTAAGTCGTGCCGGTAGACACCCCGCACCTGCCCCGGAATGAAAAGCCGCGGGTCATTTTCGAGTTTCTCTAGATCACGGTAGCGAAGGTCGGGAACGCGGCCCACGGTTTCCGCGGCGCGGATTTCTGCCAGAATCCGTTCTTTCCAATGCAGCCTGTGCAGCTGCCAGGCGCCGAGGCCGCATAAAACCGCCATGCCCAGAAGAGTAACAAGAGTGGCCTTGAGCGGGGGTTGCCGGAGGCAGCGCATCAGCCCCCCCAGTCGCCGGGACGGTGCTTAAACTGCAGGGCAATCACATAGGCTTTCAGAGGCCGCAGAGTACCGAGCACAAGAAACAAAGCCACCGCCGTCCACAGAACGGCGTGGACCCACAGAGGCGGCTGAACAAGCACTTCCAGCAAAAGAGCCGCCGGCACCAGCAGCGCGCCCAGGATAAAGATCAGGAACACGGCGGGTCCGTCAGCGCTGTCATTCCTGGCCAGCGCCAGCCCGCAGGACGGGCATGTCTCGCGCACGGCCAGATCAAAGCGGGATTTATAGATTTTGGCCTGGCCGCAGCGCGGGCAGAGGCTGCCGGCCGCCCTGCAAATCAAGGTTGTGTCGAGCCAGATCATAATTGCGGGCCGTCAGATGTCCGTCCGTCATACGCCGGGCGGCGCATATCAACCGCCCGCAGCGGCGGCCGCTTCAGGAAGGTGTGTGCCAATCGTGTTCCCCCAGAAATAGATGCACAGGAACAAGAACAGCCAGACCACATCAACGAAATGCCAGTACCAGGCGGCGGCCTCGAAGCCGAAATGACTGTCGGCAGTGAAATGCCCCTTCTGCGCCCGGAAGTAGCAGACGACCAGGAACACTGTACCGACAAACACGTGAAAACCATGGAAGCCCGTCGCCATAAAGAATGTCGAAGGATAGATACCATCCTTAAACCCGAAATGGGCGTGCGCGTATTCAAATATCTGCAGCGCCAGGAAGCAGGCGCCAAGCGCCACAGTAAGTCCCAGCGCCTTGATGGATTCGTATTGCTGGCCATGCAGGATCGCATGGTGTGCCCATGTGACCGTGCAGCCCGAGAGCAGCAGGATCATGGTCATCAGCAGCGGCAGGTCGAACGGATCGATAACGTGAATATTGGCAGGCGGCCAGACATGGCCGATGGCCTCGGTCGGGAACAGGCTTGCATTGAAAAACGCCCAGAAAAAGGCAACAAAAAACATCACTTCAGAAGCGATGAAAAGCGTCATGCCGTAACGCAGCCCGATTTTGGCGACAGGCGAGTGCGCCTTTTCGACGACGGCTTCGTGGATTACGTCACGCCACCACACAACCATGATCGCTGCGACACCCGCCAGGCCCAGAAAAACCCCTTTCAGCCCGATGGAAAATCCGCCGAGCTTCAGGCTGTGCATATAGCAAAGCGCGCCGACGGCCAGCAGCCCTGCCGCAAGCGCCCCCACCAGCGGCCATATGCTGGGCGGCACCAGATGGAAAGGATGGGGTTTTCCTGTTGTGGAGAACTCTAGCTTCTCGGCCATTCAAGTATCCTGTGTTGTAAACGTTACTGTTATTGAGTCTGGGTGGGCTTTTTGGGCGCCGCACGGGCGGCTGTATGATTGTAGAAATCTTCCATCGCTTTATCAAGCGCAGGACTTTCCGCCCGGAAAAATGTGTATGACAGGGTTACGGTTTTGAGATCCTGCATGTCAGGGTCCTTGTCCATGGCCGGGTCTATGAAAAAAAGCACCGGCAACACCTCCGCCTGACCAGCCTTGAGGGGCTGCTCCCCGAAGCAAAAACACTCGATTTTCCGAAAATACTTGCCCGCCTTGGCCGGTGCCACGTTGTGAATAGCCGTCCCGGTGATGTCTTCACGGCTCAGGTTTTTGACGTTGTAGGAAATTCTTTTCTTCTCGCCCAGCCGGACAGTCACCGCCCGCTGGCCAGGCCCGAAGCGCCACGGCAGGTCGCGGGCCACGCCGGCATCGAATCGCACTTCCACCGTGCGCGGCAATATCTTGTCGGCGGCCGGCGCCGCCTGCGCCACCTGGGTCGTGCCGGCAAACCCGGTCACACGGCAAAACATGTTGTATAAAGGCACGGAGGCGAAAGCCAGAATTGTCATGACCGCAACGACAGACAGCACGGCCAGAGCGGTGCGGCGGTTACGTCGCTCAAGATTTATTTTCGGATCTTCTGTCACGATCGACCTCTAAAAAATCAAAATAGCCTGCCGTCAAGGGTTCAGGCGGGCATCCCAGTTTTCCCACCACTGGGGTGGATTGGCATCTGTTTCCGCGCGATGGGCGCGGCGCTGCTCATCGCGGCTGTGCTCGTCCTGCTGGCGCGCCGGCGTGGAATCGGCCCATGTTTGGTCCCACGACGCCTTGGTTTTGTCGCCCTCGCTGCGGTGCGAGGCCCGTTCCTCGTTCATAGATTTTTCTGACGCGGCGCGCTCCGGCGTTTTTTCATTCCACTCGGAATCCCATTGCTTTTTCGTATCCTCCGTCTGACTTTCATGCTGCTGGCGCGCCGGCATGAAACTTTTGGCGATGTCATGTGCCTGCGCCAGGCGGACCATCGTCACCAGAAAAATCAAAAAGCACCAGCCCAGGATCAGAGCCATGAGCATCAGATTCTTTTTGCGTTTACCACTATGCACGTTACCGGACGACATCGATCATCAAGACCAGAAAGATTGCGAAAAGATAGAAGATAGAATAGCCAAACATCTGCCGTGCCCTGCCCGTTCCCGGGTCGCGCAGCACGCAAAGGGATGTATACACAAAAAACGCACTCAGGACAAAGGCGGAAACGCCGTAAAACAGCCCCGCATAACCCAGCAAAGCCGGCGCCACCGAAAGAGGCAGCAATATCAGCGTATAGGCCAGCATCTGGCGCTTCGTGCTGCGGGCCCCGGCGACGACCGGCATCATGGGAATACCCGCCCGCCTGTAATCATCGCTCGCGAACAGGGACAGCGCCCAGAAATGCGGCGGAGTCCAGAAAAAAATAAGCGCGAAAAGAATAAACGGCAAAGGCGCCAACCCGCCCGTGACAGCTGCCCAGCCGATCAGCGGCGGAAAAGCTCCGGCCGCGCCGCCGATCACGATATTCTGCGGTGTGCGGCGCTTCAGCCACATCGTGTATATGAAGACGTAATAAAAACTGGCCAGCGCCAGCAGCCCCGCAGCAAGCCAGTTGACCGCCAGGCCCATTGTCAGCACGGAGAGAAGGGTAAATACGACAGAAAAGCTCAGGGCTTCGTCCGGGGCGATGCGCCCGCGCGGCAGCGGACGTCCACGCGTCCGGCTCATCAGCGCGTCCGTATCGCGTTCATACCACATATTGGCGGCACCCGCCGCGCCGGCCCCGGCAGCCAGCGATAATATTGCGGCCGCCACCAGTACGGGATGCAAAGCGAAAAATCCGGGTGCGACGAACATTCCGGCAAAACCGGTGAAGACAACCAAGCTCATGACCCGGGGCTTCAGCAGGGCAAAAAAATCGCTGACACGGGATTCGGTATTCGAGGATTCAAGAGGCAGGGCCGACATGCTCATATCCCTTTATTAACACACGCCCTTAAGGAAAAGAAGGGCCCGGCCGCAGCGATTGCAAAGCGGGGGATAAGGACATAAACACCTCCGGGGCCGTGAAGCCGGAAACGGCATCAGGCGCAAGTTCGGGCACCGGCAGGGCGGCCGCCTGGACCGCAAAGGCCGGGCTCAAGCCCTCCTGCAGCTGTACAGCCGCCGTGATTTCCTCAAGACAGGCCGCCAGGCGCAAGCCGTCAGGCCCTTCAAAAACACCGTCCAGATGGGCAATCCTGCCCAGATAGAGCGCCTCGCGGGGATTGGTCGCCAGCAACCGCTCCAGCCGCCGCAGGAAGCTTTCGAACGGGCTGTCGGTGTATTCAAGAGTAAGGATACCGCCTTCTTGCCCTCCTGCGCTGGATTCGGCGCCTGAATCCGCGCCGGAGGCTGCAGCAGCCTCTTGCCCGGCAAGCTCAGGCGGCGCGGCATGGCGCATGAAGATGGGGTTCAATTCCAGCATTTACCCAGAATACAACAACAGGCCCGCAGAGTTACAGAAAAACTTTATTTAATTCGGGGTTGTATCTCGAACTGGTGGAATGGCGGCGGCGAAGGCAGCGTCCATTCCAGCGTCATACACTGGGGCTGGACATCCCAGTAATTGCCGCTGGCTTTGCGGCCCTTCACCAGCGTCCATGCCGTGAGCATGAAGAACCAGATCGCACCGGCGAAGGAGAGATAAGCCCCCAGCGACGAAATGTTGTTCCAGCCCGCAAAAGCGTCGGGATAATCGGGGTAGCGGCGTGGCATGCCCGCCAGGCCCAGGAAGTGCTGCGGGAAGAAAGTCATGTTGATGCCGATGAAGCTCATCCAGAAATGAAGCTTGCCCGCCCATTCGGGATACATCCGGCCTGACATCTTGCCAAGCCAGTAATACCAGCCGCAGAAAATGCCGAATACGGCGCCAATCGAAAGCGTGTAATGGAAATGCGCGACCACGTAATAAGTGTCATGCATGGCGACATCGATGCCTGCATTGGCCAGAACCACCCCGGTTACGCCGCCCATGGTGAACAGGAATATGAATCCCATGGCGAAAAGCATCGGCGTCTTGAACTCGATCGATCCACCCCACATCGTGGCGATCCACGAAAAAATCTTGATCCCCGTAGGCACAGCAATAATCATGGTGGCTATCGCAAAATAGGCGTCCGCATTCACGGGCATACCGACCGTATACATGTGGTGCGCCCAGACGATGAAGCCGACAAAGCCAATGGCAATCATGGCGTAAGCCATGCCCAGATAGCCGAAAATCGGCTTTTTCGAGAATGTCGAGACCACCTGGCTGACGATCCCGAAAGCCGGAAGGATGATGATATACACTTCGGGATGGCCAAAGAACCAGAACAGGTGCTGGAACAGCACCGGGTCGCCGCCGCCCTCGGGGTTGAAGAAGGATGTGCCGAAAGTGCGGTCGGTCAGCAGCATGGTGATGGCACCGCCCAGAACCGGCACAGCGAGAACCAGCAGAAACGCCGTCACCAGAATCGACCAGCAAAACAGCGGCATTTTATGCAGGGTCATGCCCGGCGCACGCATGTTGAAAATCGTCGTGATGAAGTTGGCCGCACCCAGGATTGAGCTGGCACCCGCCAAATGCAGGGAGAAGATTGCCATGTCTACAGCCATGGTAGGCTGGCCCAGCACGGAGGACAACGGCGGATAGACGGTCCAGCCCGTTCCTGCCCCGCCACCAACGAAAGCCGAGCTGAGCAGCAAAAGAAAGGAGGGAACCAGAAGCCAGAAAGATATGTTGTTCAGTCGCGGAAAAGCCATATCCGGCGCACCGATCATCAAAGGCACGAACCAGTTGCCGAACCCGCCGATCAGCGCTGGCATGACGACGAAAAACACCATGATCAGACCATGCGCGGTGATGATCACATTCCACATCTGCCCGTCGGGATTTCCGGCGGCATCAGCGAGAAACTGAACGCCGGGATGCTGCAGCTCCATACGCATTATCACCGAAAAAGAGGCGCCGATCAGGGCCGCAAACATTGCGAACAGAAGATAAAGGGTGCCGATATCCTTGTGGTTCGTCGAACAGAACCAGCGGGCGAAAAAGCCGGGCTTGTGGTCTCCGTGGTCGTCGTGGTGGGCTGCAGCGGCACTCATTCTTTCTTCTCCTTGGCAAAACCTTCTGTCCATGCCTTGAATTCTTCCTTGCTGACGGCCTTGATCTCGATCGGCATATAGGCGTGGCCCTTGCCGCACAGCTCGGAACACTGGCCGTAATAGGTCCCCGGCCTGGTCACGCGCATCCATGTTTCATTGATGCGGCCCGGCACGGCATCCGTTTTGATGCCGAAGGCGGGGACAGCCCATGAATGCAGGACATCAGCGGCCGTCACCAGCACCTGGATGTTGGTATCGACCGGCACGACCACGGGATTGTCCGTGGACAAAAGCCGGATCTGGCCTCTGGACTGGTCGATTTCCTTTTCAGGAATCATATAGGAAGCAAAGGAAATGCCCCCCTGGTCGGGGTATTCATAGCCCCAGTTCCACTGATAACCCGTAACCTTCAAGGTCATTTCGGGTGAAGGCGTACGGTCCATATAGTAAAGCAGCTTCATCGACGGCACGGCAATGACGATCAGGATGATCACGGGTATGACCGTCCACAGAACCTCGATCACCGTGTTGTGCGCGAACAGCGAGGGTTTCGGGTTCGCCTTCGCATTGAAACGTACGATGATAATCAGCAGAAGAGAAATGACAAAAGCTGCCAGGCCGAAGACCAGATAAAGCAGCCCGTTGTGAAAACTGTGGATATGCTCGGCCACCGGTGTCGCGGCATCCTGAAAGCCCATCTGCCAGTTATGCGGGCCGGGCGCGGCGCTATGGGCGCTGTGATCCTCCGCCGCCAGAACGGGAATAAGGGGAAGCACGCAAAAGGCCGTAGTCAGGCCCGCAAGTAGCGATAAGGGTTGTTTTTTCATGATGGTTCGGATGTTACAAAGTTGACGGCACAGAAAACGGTTCAGAACGCATAGGTTATTTTGTGTTATTTCAGTTATATCAGCATTTCTTGATACACTTAAACTGCCGCCGCAAGCAAGAGGGTGCACCCGTCATTCGTGGGGATGGACACTCCGGACCTGTGCCTGAAGCCGTTACATTGCTCCCTGGTTTTGTTATGTCAAAAATTGGCCTGCCGCAAAGCCAGGCAGACCAGCGCCGCCGTCTCCGCTCTCAAAATCGATTCGCCCAGGCTGACCGGCCTGACTGATCCCTGTGCCTGCAGGGCGGCGTGCTCCTCGGCCGTGAAACCGCCTTCGGGCCCGATCAGAAATGCCAGCGGCCCCCGTGCCGCGCAAAGAGCCGCTGTTAGTCGCGGCACGGCACGGCGTTCCACACAAGCCAGAAGCGGCACAGCTTCGGGCCATGTGCCCAGTATCTCCGCCAGCGGCTTAAGGGGCAGCAGCGCCGGAACGGTCAGCCGCTCGCACTGCTCAGCCGCCTCGATCAGATTCTGAAAGTTACGATCATGCCGCAGTTCACGGACTTCCGTATTTCTTGTGAGCACCGGCTGCAAATGCGTGACGCCCAGCTCCACTGCTTTTTCCAGCATAATTTCCTGCCGTGCCTTTTTGATCGGCGCGAACAGAAGATGCGTCTGTTGTGGTTCCTCATTGGGCTGCGGGCGCAGGCAGCGTTGAACGGCCGCCGCCACGCCTTTTTTTCCCTCCATGCGAAGCGCCGCCAGCCATTCCCCGTGCCGGCCGTTGAAAAGCCGCACACGATCACCATCGCTCCGACGCAATACATTGCGCAAATAATGGCTGTGCGCCTCCTCAAGAGCGAGCGAAGCGCTCTCACACAGATCGGCGGCGACATACAGCCGTGGTTCTTTTGTAACTTTATCCTCGGGAGAGTTCAAAAAGCAGGCTCCTGTCAGGTTCCGAACAGGCCTAGTCTACAGGAGTCAAGTTGGGCCTGAAACCCTGCCGCAGAATTTTTTTGACCACGGCTACGTTCGCTGCCATCTGCTTTCCGCTGACGGCTGTGTAATCGGGCACCGGCTTTGTGTCTTCCTGCACGGCCGCCGTAAATTTAAAGGTCAGCGTGTCCTCGCTACCCTCCGCCCCCTGCTCCAGACCAATATCAACTGAACCGCCTTTTTTCAGCGGTCCCGAAACGATGGCCCGGGCAAGCTCGTCATCGACCTTGGCCTGAATGGCGCTGTTCAGTTCGCGGGCGCCCGTCTCCGCGCTGTATCCCAAAGCCGCCAGATACGTCTTTGCCGGATCCGAGGCATTGATGCTGACCTTGATGCGCTTTTGCGCCTCTACCCATTGCTCACGCTGCCTGAGAAACTGGTCGGCGATTTGCTCTACTTCCTTCAGCATCAACTCGTCGAAGGCGATCACCGCATCAAAGCGGCCGAGCACGGCCGGATCAAAAAATCCTTTGACGCCCTTGGGCAGTCCCTTCTTGCTGCCGGCAAACTTCTTCACCACGTCTTTACCGCCAAAGCCGATTCCCTTTTCTTTCATATCAACATTGCCCGCGGCGATAACAAAAGAACGCCCGAACCTTGTGACATTTCCCTGCCCGTCCGTCAGGCGCCCCTCGTCAAGAATCTGGAGGAGCACGTTCTGGATGTCGGGATGAGCGCGGGGCAGCTCATCCATGAAGACGACGCTGTGTGGACGCCGCGTGACGGCGCCGGTCAGCTTTCCTTCCTGGTCATAGCCGACATAGCCGGGAGGGGCGCCGATAAGGCGGGATATACTATGCCGCTCTTCATATTCGCTCATGTCCAGCGGCACGAAATTCGCCCCGGTTAGAATAGCCAGCGCCTTGGCCAGTGCCGTCTTGCCCACGCCGGAAGGGCCCAGGAACACGAAACTGCCCAGGGGCTTCTGCGGGTCGTGCAGCCCCGCCCGCGAACGGCGGATGGCGTCGATAAGCGCTTTTTTCGCCTCGGGCTGGGCGATGATCGCGCGCTCGAATCCCTTCTCAAGATCATCGATGATGGCCTCATCGTCGCGGCCGATCATGGCCTCCGGCATTTTTGTTTTCAGCGCAATGACCGCCTTCAGGTCTTCCACCGTCAGATAATCCCGGCCATCCAGATCAGCGGTGGACAGCGCCTCATCGATGACATCGATCGACCGGTCGATCAGCGAACTGCCATCAAGATCGGCACAAAAAGCCACGGCGGCATCCAGCACGTCTTCCGGCACCAGTATCCCGTAATGCGGGCCGTATTTCTCCAAAACCAGATCGCCCAGCGCCTTTCTTGTCTCTACCGCGTCCAGCTCGTCAACCGGCACTGGCTGGAAACGGCGATCGAGCGCATTGTCCCTCTTGAAATATTTGCGATGCTCCCTCACGGTCGTGGCGCCGATGCATTTGATTGTGCCCCTCGCCAGGGCGGGTTTGAGTATATTCCCGGCATCCATCGAACCCGCCGTCGCGCCCAATCCCACTAGCGTGTGTATTTCGTCGATAAAAAGAACGAGATCTGTGCGGCTTTCGGCTTCTTTCAGAACGGCCTTCAGGCGGTCCTCAAACTCGCCGCGGTATTTCGTACCGGCGACCAGCGCCGGCAGATCCAGCGCCACGATCGTTTTATCCTTAAGGTTTGATGGCGCATTGCCTTCGGCGATCTGGAGCGCCAGGCCTTCAACCACCGCTGTTTTACCGACGCCTGTCTCGCCCAGAAGTAACGGATTGCACTTCGTACGCCGGTTGAGAATGACGGCCGTTCTCGCGATCTCATGATCGCGGCCGATAACCGGATCGAGCTTGCCCGCCTTGGCCAGCGCCACAAGATCCTTGCCGTATGCCTCAAGAAATGATTTTTTCTTTGTGCGCGCCCTGTTCTCGTCGCGTCTGATCAGTTTTTTGTATTCGTCGACGCGGCTTATGATTTCCCGCGCTTTCTTTTTAGCGACAGGAATCGATGTGACCAGAGGGTCGCCGTTATAATCATAGAAGGCAAGACAGTCATGATCAATCATTGCCACCTTGTCGACGATCCGGATATTGACCGCCGTGTCAGCGCCGGGCACAAGTATATAAGAAGGGTTTTTCTCAACGAACGCTTCCATAAGCTCGCGCAGCTTTTCCGGTCCTTCCTCGATATAAGTCAGCGGATTATATGAGGGCCCCAGAAAACTGAGCTGGAACATCGCCTTGTCGCGGTCAGCATCGCCGGAATTATTCTCAATGATTTTCAGGACATCAAGATGATCGGGATTGAGCGCCAGCTGCCAGTTTGCAAACCTTACAAGCGTGCCTGAATCGACAAGCGCCTGAAGAGCCGCTGCAGCCTCGTCCATGGTCAGCGATTCTTTTTCAAGAACCCGGCTTTCGGCATTAATGAGCACGAAATTACCATCGTGCGGCCGGTAGGCCGCGGCAACATCATCTATACCGTAATCGCTCTTGGCGGTCATGGGCGATCCCTGTTCGCTTCTTATTTTAAAGCTTCAAAATTTGTGTTTGAGGCATCCTAGCCGCCTGATTTCGTTATGTCCAATAAATTCGTTGTCGACTTTCTGCCGCTGCCTTCCTAAAAAAAACCATGAAAAACAACAAGGCGGCGCAACAGGAGCAAGATTCCGGCCATACCGACATCAACCCGTCGGGCTGGATCGGCCGGCTGCCCGCCGCGTGGCAGGCTTACGCCCTGCTGGCCCGGCTGGACCGGCCGGTGGGCATATGGCTCCTGCTGCTGCCCGGCTGGTGGGGCATTGCGCTGGCCACGGGCAGCCCGCTCGCCGCTGACAGACACGAGCTGGTTCTGCTGGCCCTGTTCGGTGCAGGCGCGGTCATCATGCGGGGCGCCGGGTGCCTGATCAACGATCTGTGGGACCGCCGCCTCGACGCCGGCGTCACCCGCACCCGCCACCGCCCGCTGGCCAGCGGCGCCGTGACGGTGCGGCAGGCGCTGATCTTTCTAGCACTGCTTCTCGCGGCCGGACTTACGATCCTCCTGCAGATGCCGCCGATTGTCGTGGCGCTGGGCGTTCTCTCTGTACCCCTTATTCTGCTTTATCCCCTGATGAAGCGCGTGACCTGGTGGCCACAGCTTTTCCTCGGTCTGGTTTTCAATTTCGGGGCGCTGATGGGCTGGGCCGCCGTCACCGGCAACCTCGCGCCAACGGCCGTCCTGCTTTATGCCGGCGGTATCTTTTGGACGCTGGGATACGACACGATATACGCCCATCAGGACAAAGAGGACGATGCGCGCCTTGGAATCAAATCCACCGCGCGCAGGCTGGGGGCCAAAAGTAAAATATGGGTCGGCGCCTTTTACGCCGCCGCCTGGCTCCTGATACTGGCGGCCTTCGCCCTGGCGGGGCACGGGCTTTTTTCCTTAAGCCTGTTACTGATCCCGGCCCTGCATCTTGCCCGCCAGATCCAGCGCTGGGACATGGATGATCCGCAAAACTGCCTTGATATCTTCCGCTCAAACCGCGATTTCGGGCTTCTCGTCCTGCTCGCCGCGTTTTTCTGAAAAGCCCTCCTACAGAACCTAATTTTCCGGGATTTTATTGACAAAACACCCTGCCCGGTGGTCTGATGCAAAAAGAGCAACGACAAGATTGCCGGACAGGGAACATGCAGATCATCGGGACAGCCTTAAGCGATATTTTCTACAGACGCGTGGCCGATTTCATCACACAGGCGGCCGAGGCGCGCGCCCGCGTGCTGGACGAAAGCCGCCGTCACCTGGATATCACCGTCGTCTACCAGCCGGCCGGCTATACCCGCATCCAGCAGGAAATCCGGCGCAAAGAGCCGTGCGATCGCCTTGAAACGGGCGTTACGCTCGCGGAAAAAATCGACCGGCTGCTCGAATCCTTCGCGCATGCCAGTATTATGGCCCCACACGAAGCCGCAAAGGCCGTTGACGAGCTGAACGATCTCAGGAAATCCGCCGATTTCTACTTGTCAATCATGCCGCGCTCATCCGAGATCAATCTCATGTTCGCCGGCAAAAGCGCCGCCGAACAGCACGAGATGATCACCAAACAGGATCTGCCTTTGCTGCGCGCGTTTCTGGGCGCCCTGCGCCAGGACTCCAGCAAAACGCTTGTCGAGGCGCATGTGTCAGTCAGGGAACCGGAAGGCGCACTGGCGCGGGCGGTGGCTGCGGCAACGAAACCCGCAGGCCGCATCGTGACCACGCACGCACTGCCGGCCCCGGTTCCTGCATTCGCCTGATTTCTATTTAACCGCCGTAAATCTGGCGCAGGCGCTGTCCGACAATGATCAGCATCGGCAGATCAATTGTTCCGCCACGGCGCATATCCGCCAGCATGACTTCAAATTGCGCCGCCTGCGGTGCGTAATTGGAAACCCACGTGGAGACGATATCCGCCCCCCGTTTTTTTCCGCCAACCGCGCCTTTCATGTCCCGCAATATATGCGAGGTCAGCCCGGCCTGGCTCGCGTAAAGCTGTTCGATCACGCTATCCTGCGCGTCCGAGGCCCATTTCGTGCTGGCGGGCAAGAATCGCGCCTGCTGGCGCAGCCAGTGCAGATGGAACCGGTCACCCAGTTCAAAATAGATGCGTGCGGCGCCCGTGATATCCGCGCGCTGGTCCAGGCTGGCGCGGATGATATCGCAGGCCGCGCCCAGCGGCGATATCAGCGCCACCTGATGTGCCAGGTCGTGCGGCAGTCCTTCGTCCATACCGATTTTCCGGCGCTGCTCTATCGCCTGCGCAAGATCTTCCGTCACCACAGAATCAAGGCAGAGGTAAAGCGACCCGATCTTTTCGCCAAACGTCCTGATATCGCTGTCAACATTCAGCGGCCGTCCCAGCTTGGTTAAAAACCAGATCGTTTCGCGCTCCGCCATGCGGGCTATTTCGCGCATGGCCCTGAGCTGAATATCGGCGGGCACGCGGCCGTCCAGCGCCTCGATCCGCTCCCACAAACGGCTTAAGTTGAACGCCTCGCGCACAATCAGAAACGCTTTGGCCACATCCGCACAGGAGGCGCCCGTCTTGTCTTCCATCTCCTTGACGAAAGTAGCGCCCATGCGGTTGATCATGCTGGTTGAAAGAGTCGTTGCAATGATTTCGCGCCGCAGGCGATGGGATCGTATCTCTGCCGCATATTTTTCCTGCAGCGGCCGCGGGAAATAGCTGCACAGCCACCTTCTTTCCATTTCCGGCATGTCAGGAAGGTCGCTTTTCAATATATCCTTGGCGAAAATAATCTTTGCGTGCGCCTGCAGAATGCACAGTTCCGGCCTCGTCAGGCCCTTGCCGGCGCGCAGACGCAGCTCGATCTCCTCGGCAGAGGGCAGCTTTTCCAGCCTGCGGCTTATGCCGTGGCGGCGCTCAAGATCATCGATCAGGGCGGAATGAATCGGCAGATTTTCAGGTGCGCGCAGCTCCATCAGACTGATGCCCTGGACCTGCTGATAACTGTTGCGCAGCACCAGCTGCGCAACCTCGCCGGTCATGCGGCTGAGCAGCGCGTTTCGCCCCGCCAAAGTCATTTTACTCTTCGGACTGGACATGACTTCGCTGAGCAGAATCTTGATGTTGACCTCCAGATCCGAGGAGTTCACGCCGCCGGAATTATCGATGAAATCGGCATTGAGCTTTATGCCGGCTGCCGCCATCTCGATCCGCGCGCTTTGGGTGAGCGCCAGATTGGCGCCCTCGCCGATAACGCGCGCGCGCACTTCGGGTGCGCTGACGCGCAAGGAATCATTGGTCTTGTCACCGACATCGGCATGCGTTTCCAGAGAGGATTTGATATAAGTCCCGATGCCGCCGAACCAGAGCATATCCGTCCGCGCGCGCAGAAGCGCCTGGATCAGCTCCGCCGGCGTTACACGGTCGCGGTCGATCTCAAACCGCTTGCGAATTTCCGGCGTCAGAAGAAGGCTCTTGTCGCTGCGCGAGTATATACGCCCGCCTTTGGACAAATATTTCGTATTGTACTCGTCCCAGCCTTTGACGGCGTCAAACAGGCGCTTTCTTTCACGGAAAGTGGAAGCGGGATCGGGATCAGGATCGCAGAAAATATGCGCGTGGTTGAAAGCGCCGATCAGCCGGATTTTTTCCGACAGGATCATGCCATTACCGAAGACATCGCCGCCCATATCGCCGACGCCAACGATATCAAAAGGATGAGTCTGGGTGTTATGGCCCAGCTCGCGGAAATGGCGCTTGACCGATTCCCACGCACCGCGCGCCGTTATACCCATTTTCTTATGGTCGTATCCGGCCGAGCCGCCGGAGGCAAAGGCATCCCCCAGCCAAAACCCATATTCCGCCGACAGGCCGTTGGCGATATCCGAGAACGTGGCCGTGCCTTTATCGGCCGCCACCACAAGATACGGATCGTCGCCGTCACGCCGGATGACATGGGCCGGCGGAATGAGCCGCTTCCCCTTGCGGTTGTCGGTAATGTCGAGAAGTCCGCGTACAAAAATCTTATAGCACTCTATTCCCTCTTGCAGATAGGCGGCACGGCCACCGGCTGAAGGCGGTTTTTTAACGACGAATCCGCCCTTGGCACCCATTGGCACGATGAGCGAATTTTTTACCTGCTGCGCCTTCATCAGCCCCAGAACTTCCGTCCGGAAATCCTCGAACCGGTCGGACCAGCGTATGCCGCCGCGGGCAATCACGTCGCCGCGCAGATGTATGGCCTCAACGCGCGGCGAATAGACGAAAATCTCACGATACGGTTTTGGATCAGGCAGGTCCGCAACCATATGGCTGTCGAGCTTGATTGACAGATAGGTTTTCAGATTTCCCTGCGCGTCCGGCTGGAAGAAATTGGTGCGCAATGTTGCGCTGATCATGCCGATAATGCTGCGCAGGGCACGGTCTTCCTCGAGTGACAGAACTTTGTCGAGCGCGCGATCGATCGCGGAGCGGATTGACGAGGCCCGGGCCGATGACTTGCCCTGCGGCCCCGGATCGAGCAGCGCCTTGAACAGCGCCACAGCGTGGCCGGCAATGATGGCATTATGGTGGAGGCACCGCTCGACAAACGCTGTGCTGAAGGTGCTGCGCGCCTGACGCAGATAGCGCACATATGTCCTTAAAATCATGATGTCGCGCCAGTTCATACCGGCGCCGAGAACGAGATGATTCAGACTGTCATTCTCCATCTCGTTCTGCCAGATCTTAAGAAAAGCCTCCTCGAAAGCGGGCTTGCGCGCATCGATCTGCGCCTGTGTGCAGGAAGCCTTGGTCGCCATCATGAAGTCATGAATCCAGACCGCACCGTCGAGCCCTTCCGGCCCCACCTCGAAGGGAAGCTCGGAAAGCACCTGCAGTCCCATATTCTCAAGAACCGGCAAAACATCAGACAGTATGATCGGCGCGCCCTTGCTGTAAATTTTAAGGCGCATCTGCTGTGCGCTGCACTCCTTGTCCCTGTAGAGATCCAGCGCCAGCCCGTTGCTGGCCACGGCCTGCTCAATCTTCTGAATGTCATAAACCGCCCGCTTGGGCAGATAGGCATCGCGATACCCGGCAGGAAAAGCGTCGCCATAACGATGCACGACCTCGGGTATGTCTTTTTCCGGCACATGCGCGCCCAGAAGTGCTTCGGCCAGTTTTTCGCCCCACAGACGCCCGGCCTCTTCCAGTCTCGATTCGATCCAGGAAAGATCAAAACGCGGCGGCTTGCTCTGGCTGATTTCAACGACGTAGAGAACGCGCGCCAAAACGGAATCATCGAGGTTGGTGTGTATGTCAGAACACGCGCCCTGCAGCTCTTCTTCCAGTATCTTCTGGATCGTTATGCGCAGGCGGGCATCGTAGCGGTCGCGCGGCACGTAAACGAGGCACGATATATGGCGGCGAAAAGGGTCCTTGCGCATATAAAGTGCGATTCTTTGACGTTCCTGCAGACGCAGAATGCTAAGCGCTGTCTTCAGCAAACCATCGACGCTCGTCTGAAACAGTTCGTCACGCGGATATTTTTCAAGGATATGCCGCAACGCCTTGAAATTGTGGCTGCCCGGCTTGAAGCCGGAACGTGTCATAACCGATTCAGCCTTGTGACGCAGCAGCGGGATGTCCTGGATACTTCGCGAATAGGTGACCGAGGTGAACAATCCAATAAAAAGATACTCGCCCACGACCTTGCCGGTTTTCTTGTCGTATTTTTTGACCGCCACAGCATCAAGGGGCACCGGTCTGTGCACGGTCGAGCGCTTGTTAACCTTGGAGACGGACAGAGGCGGCAGGTCACGGCGCAGCCGCTGCAAATCCTGCGGCAGACTTTTTTGGCGCTCGGCGATGTAAACAGGCTTCATGTCGTCATGCAAAAGGCCGAGACTTGAGCTGGGAATTATCTGGCTTTTGATTTTACCCTTCGCGTCTTCGGCGAATTTATATTCACGAAAACCAAGAAGGGTGAAATTATCCTTATACATGTAATCGAGAAAATTGGTGTACTCCTCGATGTCGCTTTTGCTGTATTTGCCCGGCGCAGAGGCCAGGGCTTCCTGTGCCGTGCGCAGCTTTTCGCGTATTTTCAGCCAGTCGCTGGTGGCGTATTCGACGTCCTTAAGCACCTGACGCAAATCACGCTCCAGCTGAGGTATCTGGCTTTTGGTTAGCGCGCCCTGGATTTCGATATGCATATGAGATTGCGGACGTCCGGTTTTTTTGCCTTCGGCGGAAACGCCCGTGACCTTGCCGCCAGAGCCGGTACGAACCTGCATAATCGGGTGCAAAAGAAGGCGGATCAGCTTCCGGTGACGGCGAATTTCCGCCGCAACCGAATCAACCAGAAACGCCATGTCGTCATTGACCAGATCGATGACCGTATGGCCCGCACCGGGGCGGTTCTTATCAAGCTGCGTTGTATAAATGCTGATCGCTGCGCCGCCGCTGCGGCGCTTCCTGCTCAAATCCCAGTGGATCTGCGCGGTCTTCGCGATCAGCGCCGGCTCCATCATCCGGAGATCTTCTTCAGGCACACGCGCATAAAAATCGCGAAGGAATTTCTTCAGTGCAGCGGGCGCTTTAGAGGGCAGGTGTTTCTGCGCTTCTTTAATCGGATCTTTGCTCATGGTTCTTTGAAATTTAGGGCTTACGTGAGTGTTGCTTTGAGATAGTCTGACACGGCATCTCAAGGGTAAGACGAAACCATGCCAATAACAAGCCAATATCAGAGCTGAAGAAATGTGCGGACGGTATGCGGTTTTTGCACCGCCACATAAACTAAAAGACCTGTTCGGCACCGGAAATCTGGTTGATTTCACGCCGCGCTACAACGCAGCGCCGCTGCAAACCGTTCCCGCCATCATTAGGGATCGCATGGGATTGGCCCGCTGGGGCCTGTTACCGCCCTGGGCAGCCCCTGATGACAGAACGCTGGCGGCCAAAATGATTAACGCCCGGTCGGAAACAGCTATGGTAAAACCCGCCTTCCGCGAGGCATGGATGCGCCGCCGCTGTCTGATTCCCGCGTCTGGCTTTTATGAGTGGAAAGAGGAAGCGGGCGGAAAACAGCCTTACTATATTCGACATCCCGCCCATGACGTTCTGGCTTTTGCCGGCCTCTGGGCAAAAACCGGTGATATTGTTACCTTCACGATCCTGACCAAGGATGCAGATAATCCCGTGGCCGGCCTGCACCACCGCACACCTGTCATTCTTTATCCCGGGCAGGCGGCGGAATGGTTTGCCGCCGATGAGGCGGAAGCACTGCGCCTGATCGCGGCCGCGCGCAGCGATGAGCTGGATTTTTATCCAGTCGGTAAGGCCGTCAATGATGTGAGAAACGACTCTGAAAATATGATTGTGCCGGGCGAAGGCGCGCCGCCAGCGCTGGCCCTGCCCTTATGAGAGACAGCTGATAAAGAATCCGTTCAGCGGGCCGTCCAGCCGCCGTCGATAGGCAGCGCCGTCCCTGTTATTCCCTGCGCCGCGTCGCTGCACAGAAAAACCGCCATCGCTGCCACGTCATCAATCTGCACGAATTTTTTCGTCGGTTGCGGATCGAGCATGATTTTCTCGACCACTTCCTTTTCCGGCAGGTTGTGCGCCTTCGCCTGGTCCCGTATCTGGCCTTCGACCAGCGGCGTCAGGACATAGCCGGGACATATGGCATTACAGGTTATCCGGTCCTTCGCCGTCTCCAGCGCCACAGTCTTGGTAAGGCCGACAAGGCCGTGCTTTGCCGCGATATAGGCGCTTTTGAACGGCGAAGCCACCAGGCCGTGCGCCGACGCCACATTTATAATACGGCCCCAGCCTTTGCTGCGCATGCCCCCGACACAGCCCTTGATCGTATGAAAGGCGGACGTGAGGTTGATGGACAGTATGGCGTTCCATTTGTCTTCGGGGAAATCCTGGATCGGACTGACGAACTGGATGCCCGCATTATTGACGAGTATGTCGACGGCGCCGAAAATGCTGGCCGCCTTGGTACACATGTCACGGATCTGCGCCGGCTTCGTCATGTCGGCGTCATGATAAAGGGCACGGACGCCGTGATCTTTTTCAATTCCTGTCCTGATTTTTTCAATATCGCCCGCATTGCCGAGACCGTTCATAACGACATTCGCGCCCGATGCCGCCAGCGCCTGCGCAATACCCAGCCCTATGCCGCTGGTGGAGCCCGTAATGAGTGCCGTTTTTTCCTTAAGACCCTGAATCATGTTTTCCTGCCGATGATTTTACAACTATAGAAACCGGCAGCCCGCCCGTCAATCTTGGCCCTGCCGCCTTTCCCGCCTCCCAATATGACATCCGCCTTTCTTTATATATACTGAAGCCATGAAAAATGATTCTTTCATGACACGACACTTGCATCATGCTGGCGAAGGTTATTTCGAGCACATGCTGTTTCCCCTCAAGATGGCCGGCAGGCTGGTTGTCATAGCATTCGTGGTTTTTGTCCACGCGATTTTTCCGTTCCTTTTCACCCGCACGGGCAGCAACATGTTCAACCAGTTGCATGACGAATTGCAGCAGCGTCTGAACATGTGCGAAGCCGACAAGCACAAAAAGGGACAATGAGAGCTCCTTTTGAAATGGCCATTATCGGCGGCGGATTCAGCGGCCTGATGGTCGCCGCCCACGCCGTCTGCGATTCACCGCGCACGCCGCGGATTTTCTGGGCTGCGCCGGACCATCCGCGCTACGGCACCGCCTACATGACAAAGGAGCCGCACCATCTTCTCAATGTGCGGGCCGCACGGATGGGCGCATGGGCCGGGCGCGAGAGCGATTTCTGGCTATGGCTTCAGGAAAACCATGCCGGCCGGTTTCGCGAAGGCGATTACGTGCCACGCATGATCTATGGCGAATATCTACACTTCATTTATCAGCAGACCCGCGAAGCTGCCGGTGAAAAAATCACGCAAACGGCGGCGCGCATAGCGGATGCCAGGAAATCTGCGGCCGGTTGGGACGTCACGGACGAAGCGGGAGAAACCATCACCGCCCGCCACCTGGTGCTGGCCACGGGCAACCCGCCGATTGCCGACCTCGGCTGGCCGCGCAGTGGTGTCTTCATCGCCGACTTCTGGAACTGGCGCCTGAACCAGGATGGCCGGATCGAAAGCGGCGCCCTGCCGGAGGAGAGCCTGATCGTCATTGTCGGCACCGGCCTGACCGCGGCTGATGCGGCCTTAAGCCTGCTCGCGGATGGATTCAAAGGCCGCCTGCTGGCGGTGTCACCGCATGGGCACTGGCCCGCCGTGCACGGCGACCAGAGCACTTACAGCCCGCCACCCGCTTTCCTGCCCGCGCTTCAGGGCCGGCCCGCCCCCATGAATTACCTGCGGCAGGTGCGCCACCAGATTGAGGCCGCGCCGCCCGGCGAATGGCGCACCGTGATCAACAGTCTGCGCCCGCACACAGCCGCCCTCTGGCGCGCCCTTCCCGAATCCGAAAAAAATCGCGCGTCGCGTCATCTGCTCTCCTTCTGGAACATTCACCGCCACCGCATGGCGCCTGAAATCAAGCACATGCTGGAGGAAACGGGGCGAGTCGGCACGCTTGCGGGACGTGTCCTAAAGGCGCTGCCGGACGGCACTCTGACCTTTCGTCCACGCGGCAGCACTATAACGCAGACACTCAAGGCGACGCGCGTTATCAATTGCACGGGGCCCGCCTATCGCCGGATGCTGGCCGACAACCCCGTGCTGGCCGCCCTGTCCCGCGCCGGACATATCAAGCCGGGACCCCTGGGCCTCGGGCTTTGCCGCCCCGATGACGACACGCTGCATGCGCTGGGGCCGCTGTTGCTGGGCGAAGACATGGAAACGGTGGCCGTGCCCGAATTGCGGGAGCAGGCTGCTGCTATCGCCGGAAAAATCACGGCAGGCCTTTAAAATATTCGACTTTTTGGCGTCTTTTATGTATACCCGTGGGCCATGACACAGCGCGCCCTCAAAGAATCACCCAAAATCGGCATGGTCAGCCTCGGCTGCCCCAAGGCACTGGTTGATTCCGAGCGCATCATGACCCAGCTGCGTTCTGAAGGATACAGCTTCTCGTCCACGCACGAGGGCGCCGACGTGGTTATTGTTAACACTTGCGGCTTCCTTGATTCCGCGAAGGAGGAATCGCTGGCGGCCATCGGGGACGCGCTTCAGGAAAACGGTCGGGTGATTGTCACCGGCTGCATGGGAGCGGAGCCGGAAAGCATCACCAGGGTCCACCCCAAGGTCCTGGCCGTCACGGGTCCGCACCAGTATGAAGCCGTGGTCGAGGCGGTGCATCAGGCCGTACCGCCGGTGCATGACCCGTTTGTCGATCTGGTCCCCGAGCAGGGCCTGCGCCTCACTCCTCGTCATTACGCCTATCTGAAGATTTCCGAGGGCTGTAACAATCGCTGCAGCTTCTGCATCATCCCTTCCCTGCGCGGCGATCTGGTCAGCCGCCCGGCGCACCATGTTCTGTTTGAGGCTGAAAAACTGGCCTCCGCCGGCGTGAAAGAGCTTCTGGTTATCTCTCAGGACACTTCCGCTTACGGCATCGATCTGAAATACGCCGAGAGTCCCTGGAAATCCGGCCGCGTGAAAGCCCGTTTCTACGACCTCTGTGCCGCGCTGGGCGAGATGGGAGTTTGGGTCCGTCTGCATTACGTGTATCCCTATCCGCATGTGGATGAGATCATGCCGCTAATGGCGGAAGGAAAAATCCTGCCCTATCTCGATATTCCGTTCCAGCATGCCTCGCCCCGGGTGCTCAAGGCCATGCGCCGCCCGGCCAATCAGGAAAAAACGCTCGACCGTATCAAAAACTGGCGGAGCGTGGTGCCGGAT
>JANWLB010000106.1 GCA_025451095.1 Alphaproteobacteria bacterium | reverse complement strand
CGATAACGTGAAGATGACTGTGAAGCTCATCTGCCCGATCGCCATGAACGAGGGCCTGCGCTTCGCCATCCGCGAGGGCGGCAGAACCGTCGGCGCCGGCGTCGTCTCTAAAATATTGAAGTAAGGATATCGATCTCAGGAAAAAGCCCCTCGTCAGAGGGGCTTTTTATTGTGCCCGGGCAAGAATGACGGTGAAGCGGGCGCCGGCGACATCGCCCCGGGCGTTGCGGGTGTTTTCCGCAAAAATCTGGCCGCCGTGGGCGGTGACGATCTGGCGGGCGATGGACAGGCCCAGTCCGGAATGACTGCCGTAATCCTCGTGCTTGGGCCGCTCTGTGTAGAAACGCTCAAAGATGGTTTCCAGCTTGCCTTCGGGAATGCCGGGACCCTCATCGTCAATAACGACCCTTACCTCTTCCGGGTCAGTCAGGACACGGATGGTAACGGGCCGACCGGGAGGAGAAAAAGACAGGGCGTTGCTGATCAGATTGTCAAAAACCTGCGCCAGGCGCGTTTCATTTCCGCGCACTTTTGTGTTTTCCGGATCGGCGGACTCAAGCAGAATCGAGGAAATATGCGTTTCATCGCCGCCCTGCCGTTCCTGATAAGTGCGGGTGAAAGCCACAAGCTGCTCCAGCAAAAGATGAAGATCGACAGTCCCCTGCTCATCCCGCGACAGCTCGGCGTCGAGGCGCGAGGCGTTCGAGATGTCGCTGATCAGGCGGTCGAGACGTATCACGTCGTGCTGGATAATTTCCATCAGCCGGTCCTGATCCTTTTGATTCTTGACCTTGGCTACTGTTTCGACAGCGCTGCGCAGGGAGGTCAGGGGATTCTTAATTTCATGCGCGACGTCGGCGGCGAAACGCTCAATCGTGTCCATGCGGTCCCAAAGGGCTTTCGTCATGCCGCGCAGGGCTACTGACAATTCGCCGATTTCATCGTTTCGGGAGCTAAAATCGGGGATGTTCATTTGCCGCCCCTTGCCCTGCCGCACAGATTCGGCGGCTGTGGCCAGTTTCTTGAGCGGCCGGCCGATCATATTGGCAAGGTAAAGAGAAAGAAAAATCGTTACGCTCAGCGCGCCCAGAAAAACCGTAAGAACATCAAAGCGTACCTGCGTCATGGCAGTTTCGATCTCCATGCCGTCGCGCGTCAGCATGACGACACCCATGATCTGCCGGGAGCGTACGACGGGCGCCGACGCTGACAGCACGACATCGCCGTGATGATTGCGCCAGGCTGTCGCGCTCGGCTGCCCGGTCAGGCTTTTCAGGGCGTCGGGATAGTCGTCGATAATCTTTGATGTGGTGGAGGGATAAAGCTTGAGATCGTTTTTGGTCGGCACAAGATGAAGGAGATTTTCCGCGAGATAGCGCAGCACATAAGCCAGTGTCCAGGCGCTGTTTTGTCCGGGCGCCAGGGAAACGACCTCCACCGGCCCGGCGTCTTTTGCAGTCAGTTGCTGCGAATCGCCCATCAGCTGCTGTGAATCGCCAATCAGATTGCCGCGGCGGTCGAACAGGCGTGCCCGGTTGCGGGTTTTTTCACCCAGATGCCGAAGCATGCGGCGTGAAAGCTCAGGTATAAGAACCTCGATTTCTTCGGGCTTGGCAAAAAGGAAGGGAATTCCGCGCTCTGCGGGTTTGACGGCGCTTTCTGCCACGGCGCCGGCGAAAAGCTGTGTCTGGGCTTTGAGTGTTTCAAGCTCGGCACCGATTAGCGTGTCCCGGTATTGGCCCATATACAGGACGCCGAAGACCAGGACCAGGGGTGCGATCATGTTCACGGTCAGGATTTTTACAGTCAGGCTTCCCGGACGGCGGCTTTTTCTCAGGCGAAAAAGGCCGGGAATTAAAAAGCGCGGTTTTTTTCCTGCTTCACTCTTCTTTGTATTTGTATCCAACGCCATACAACGTTTCAATCTGGGAGAAGTCAGAATCGACAACCCGGAATTTTTTGCGGATTCTCTTGATGTGGGAATCGATCGTCCTGTCGTCAACATAGATGTTTTCGCCATAGGCCATATCGATCAGCTGGTCGCGGTTTTTAACGTGTCCGGGCCGCTGGACCAGAGATTTGAGCAGCAGGTATTCCGTAACCGTCAGATCAACAAAACGGCCGCCCCAGCTGCATTCATGTCTTGAATCATCAAGAACAAGCTGTCCGCGAACGATCTTATTTTTCTTGTCGTCATTGGCCACGCTGGCGCCGTCCTGTTTCTTGAGGCTTTCCCGGCGTAGCAGGGCGCGTATGCGCTCGATCAGCAGGCGCTGGGAAAAAGGCTTGGTGATGTAATCATCGGCGCCCATGCGCAGGCCGATGACTTCATCGACTTCATCATCCTTGGAGGTAAGGAATATTACAGGCACACCGGATTTTTCCCGGAGGCGCGAGAGCACTTCCATGCCATCCATGCGCGGCATCTTGATGTCGAGAACGACCAGGTCGGGCGTGGCCGCTGCAATTCCTTTGAGGCCTTCCTCGCCGTCATTGTAAGTTTTGACTTCGTATCCTTCGGCCTCCAGGGCCATGGAAACAGAGGTCAGGATATTCCTGTCATCGTCTATCAGGCTTATTTTCTGGCTCACGATCCGGCCTTTCCTAACAGGGGTTTACGCTGATTATACGCAACATTTAAGAGATTTTTTAAGTCTTTTCAGTAGCATAATTATGGTATTATTGAGGCCATATGCTGACAAGAGACGAAATAGCCCGGGTTTTTGCCCGTATGGGAGGCGGCAGCCGCGATTTGGCGGCCGATACCCTTCCTCCGTCGCGGCAGATGCCGTTTGAGCCGGAGCGCTGGGCGTCCGCCGGGATCAGGGAGCTGACCAACTGCCTGACCTATGCGCTGAACGAGCCGCGGCTGGGGCAGGCCATTCCCGGCACGCTGGCCCAGGCGGAGGAGCCCGAAGGCATGGACCCGGCTGCCTACGATCCGGGCGGCCCGGAAAAATTCAAGGAGGTGTTGCGGTCGATGGGGCTGATCGAGGTGGATGATCCCTTTAGCCGTGAAATGGACGAGGCGCACCTTATAGCTTTTGCCTACGGCATGGCAGCGAATAAAGGCAATCCGGATTTTCATGTGTGGCGCATGGATAAAAGCGGCGGCTGGTCGCACAAGCCGGGCAACGGGATGCCCACGGACAAGGATGAAAATGACTGTCCGATCCCTGATCCTCAATATGCCGACCGCGGCCGGTACGATATTTTCGCAGGCTATTGGCGCTTGCCGGAGGAAGGACTAAAAGTCAGATACCGCATGGAAGCGCCCGCGGTGCCGGCGCGCTCAGACCGCAGACCCGGCTTCTAAATCCAGACATTCTCCCGCCAGATAGAGCGAGCCCGCAATCAAAAGGCGGCTGCCAGCCCCTTGTGATCCTTTATGCAGCAGCGCTTCCCTGAGACCCGGCGCGGTCTGAGCCGTCAGCCCTTCTTTTTGCGCGGCGGCGGTAATGTCGGCGACCGTGTGGCACGCAGCCTCGCCCCGGATGGGAACGCCGGTGACTTCGGATAAATACGGGGCAAGAGGTTTCAGAAAGGCGGCCGGGCTCTTGGTCTGCATCATGCCCAGGACAAGATGCAGAGGCTTTTGATCCTGTTGCTGCCAGAGAGCGGCTTGCCGGGCCAGGACATGCGCGGCCCCTTCGTTGTGGCCGCCATCAAGCCAGATTTCCCATCCCGATTCCCGGGCGATGTTTACGAGTTTCTGAAGGCGCGCTGGCCAGCGTATGTTTTGCAGGCCGGGGGTTATAGCAGAATCCGGGATTTCAAATCCCTCCAGAAATCGCAATGCCGCCATAGCGGTTGCCGCGTTGCCGGCTTGATGGGGCCCCTTCAGGGAAGGCAGGGGAAAGGCCTGTTTGCCTCCGTCCTTTGTGTGCAGAGTCATGTTCGTATCAGTGGCCTCGAAATCCCATTCATAGCCCGCGCGCCAGAGCGGACATGAAATATCCTTTGCTTTGCCGGAAAAAACAGCATGCACGGCGTGGGCGGTCTGCGGTCCGATGACGCAGGTCACGCCCCTTTTCATGATCCCGGCTTTTTCAGACGCAATCAGGGGCAGGGTGTCGCCCAGAAATTCTGTATGGTCGCAGCTGATGGCGGTGATGATCGTGGCCAGCGGCTTTTTGATGACATTTGTCGAATCAAGCCGGCCGCCGAGGCCCGTTTCCAGCAATAAAATGTTCCCCGGCGAGCGGGCGAAGGCGGCAAAAGCCAGGGCGGTGGTAATTTCAAAAAAAGTCAGATTGAGGTCGTCAGCCTTTGCCGTGACATCATCAAGAAGCTCTTCCAGAAGGCTGTCGTCAATTTCCTGTCCGCCCAGGACGATGCGCTCATTGAACCGGCGCAGATGCGGCGAGGTATATACATGCGGTCGGTATCCGGCAGCTTCCAGCAAGGCACGCAACGTGGCGATGACCGAGCCCTTGCCGTTGGTTCCCGCGACATGAATGACAGGCGGTAGTTTTTCATGGGGATGGCCAAGACGGGCCAGAAGCTCAAGATAGCCGGGGCGCAGCCCCATCTCGATGGACGGGCCGCTGCGGCGCAAGAGGATGTTCTGTAATTTTTCGGCCAGATCCGGGATCGGATGGGCGGTATCAAGCGCGTGCATCGTCATGCCCTCAGGTTTTCGTTGGCAGGGCCACGCGGGCGGCGTCCTAGCCTGCGTTTTTCTTACCCCGTGCATTGCCGCCATTCGTATTAGCGGCAGGCTTTGCTTTGAGCGTCTTTTTAATCTTGGCCAGGGCGCGGGGTTCACTTCCGCTGTCTTTTTTCTTGCCGCCGTTTTTTGAAATTCCATTCCGGCCTTCACTGGTTCGGCTGTCGCCCTTGTTCAGACTCAGGCTTGGGTTTTTATGAAACAGGATGCCCAGAATGCGAATCAGGGAGCCGCGGATATCCTTGCGGGCGATGACCATATCCACCATCCCGTGAGCGCGCAGATATTCCGCCGTCTGGAAATCATCGGGCAGCGCCTCGCGAATGGTTTCCTGTATGACGCGCTTGCCAGCGAAGCCGATCATGCAGCCCGGCTCGGCGATGTGGATGTCGCCGACCATGGCGAAAGAAGCACTGACGCCACCTGTCGTGGGGTCTGTCAGAAGAACTATATATGGCAGGCCGGCGGCCTTTACCTGTTCGACGGCAACAATGGTCCGCGGCATCTGCATCAAGGAAAGCGCGCCTTCCTGCATGCGCGCGCCGCCCGAAGCGGGAATTGCGATCAGGGCGGCTTTTTGCCGCACGGCCGTATCGGCGGCCAGTACCAGTCCCTCGCCGACGGCGGCACCCATCGATCCGCCCATGAAGGCAAAATCAAACGCAGCAATAACGACGGGCAGATCACCCATTGTGCCGCTGGCGATAATGATGGCGTCATTGCGCCCCAGTTTGCTGCGCGTTTCCTTCAGGCGGTCAGAATAGCGTTTGCGGTCCTTGAATTTCAGAGGATCGAACAGAACAGAGGGCGCGGCGACTTCGCGAAACCGGCCCTCATCGAACATGAGGCGCAGGCGGTCCATGACAGGTATACGCATATGGTATCCGCAGTGATAGCAGACGCTCATATTTTCTGTCAGGTCACGGTGAAAAAGCATGCCTTCGCAGGCATCGCACTTCTGCCACAAATTGTCGGGAACGTCCTTTTGCTCGACCATCGAGCGAATTTTTGGCCGGATAAAGTTCGTCAGCCAGTTCATGGCGGTCCACCCTCTTTAGAATACACATAATAGCTATACAGATAGCGCCGGATTGTTATCCCGCACGGGGGCGCCCCTGTCAAGCAAGGAGCGCCGGGGGGGCCTTAGAAGGCTGATCTTAAGCACTTGATTTGAAAAGATAATTCATCCCCAATGTCGTTTCCGGGCTTCATTTTTTCTATAGTTCGCACCAGGGCGGAGCCGACAACAACCGCATCGGCCATCGGGGCAATTGCGGCGGCGTCCTGCGGGGAATTGATGCCGAATCCGACCGCTATCGGCAGGGTCGTATGCCTGCGGATACGCTCAAGCTGCGGGCGGATACTGGCGACGTCGGCGCGGGCCGTGCCCGTGATCCCGGTTATGGAGACGTAATAAAGAAAGCCGCTCGCTCCGTGCAGGATTTTTTCCAGACGCCCTTCGCTCGTTGTGGGCGCAATCAGACGGATCAGGGCCAGGCCGTGATCCCGCGCATGACGCAGCAGCTCCTCATCTTCCTCCGGGGGCAGATCAACGATGATCAGGCCATCAACCCCGGCCGCCACAGCTGCTTCCACAAATTCCGGCACGCCAAAAATATAAATGGGATTGAAATAGCCCATCAGGATCAGGGGCGTTTCGTCGTCGCCTTTTCTGAAGTCTTTTACCAGCTGCAGGGTCTTTTTCAGGCAGGCGCCGGCCTTCAGGGCACGCTGTCCCGCCGCCTGGATTGCCGGGCCGTCAGCCATTGGGTCGCTGAACGCCATTCCCAGTTCGATAAAATCGGCGCCGCTGGCAGGCAGGCTGTTCAGGATTCGCCGGCTTGTCTCGTGGTCGGGGTCGCCGCCCATAACAAAGGTGATAAGCCCTTTGCGCTTTTGCTTTTTCAGCTGTTCAAATCTCTTTTCAATTCTCTTCGGCATGGCTTTGTCCGTCTCAAATATAGAAAGAGGGGGTAAAAACGGGCGGCCAGGTTGTCTGCAGGCTGTCGCCGGCACGTACGGCCTCGTTTAAACGGTCAAGATCGACTTCTTTTATAAAATCCGCCTCCATATAAGGCCCTATTTTACTGAGCTCCAGAAGCGTACGGCGCACGAATTCGGGGTTTTTGGCCCAATCCGCCACGGGCCCGGCATAAGTGTTCGCGCTGACATGCATGGGAAGAACTTCGGGCCAGTTGCGCGCCAGTGTCATGATAAAACGCCGCCCGGTGCAGATATGCCCGACACCGATTACACTGCGGATTTGTGGCAGGAGACCGGCGTCATTCAGAAACTGACGGGCTCTCTCGACATTCTGCTGGCAGTTCTCTGAAAGCATTTCCAGATAAATAATTTCGCGCGGCACGCCCCGCTGTTCGAGCGCATCGCGCACAGCTTCTGCTTCCTTGCGTCCGTCGGCCAGGCGTGTGCCGCCTGTAGCTATGATGCGCGGGAAGTAGCCCTGCTGGTAAAGCTGCGCCACCGTTTCAGCCAGCTCTTCGTATATATGCTTGCTGCTAAAAACAAGGCAGATGTCGGCTTTTTTCAAAGCTGTGCGCTCGACCAGAAGATAGTCGGCGACCTGCCGGGCGGCGTCTGGGGTGATGGGCGGAAGATGGCTCATGCGCTGCTCCCGCTAAAGGCTGATGCCCAGTTTTTCGGCGACCGTGAAAATATCCTTATCACCCCGGCCGCAAAGATTCATGACCAGCACATGTTCTTCCGGCAGGCGCGGCGCTATTTTGGCTACGTGTGCAAAAGCGTGCGCCGGCTCCAGCGCCGGGATGATGCCTTCGAGTTTCGTGCAAAGCTGGAAGGCCTCCAGCGCCTCATTGTCCGTAATGGAGGCATAATCGACGCGGCCCTGATCCTTCAGCCATGAGTGCTCGGGCCCTATGCCGGGATAATCAAGGCCGGCGGAAATGGAATGGGCTTCTTGAATCTGTCCATCCTCGTCCTGCAGTAAATAGGTGCGGTTGCCGTGCAGAACTCCTGGCCGCCCGCCGGTCAGGCTGGCGGCGTGCTTTCCTGATTCGATTCCAAGCCCGGCGGCTTCCACCCCGATCATGCGTACCTCGGCATCGTCCAGAAAAGGGTGAAACAGGCCGATGGCGTTCGATCCGCCGCCGATGCAGGCCACCAGCGTATCGGGCAGACGGCCT
>JANWLB010000105.1 GCA_025451095.1 Alphaproteobacteria bacterium | reverse complement strand
GTGATGTGCCGTCCCCGGTTTTCAGGTTTTTTGGGCGGCCGGCGCGGCTGCGTCGGGCGCCGCGGGGGGCAGAAGAACGCGGATGTCCGTGCCGTTAAGAAGCGTCTGCCCTTTCTCGGTCAGTTCCAGATCGTAAATGCGGACGGGCTGCTGGCGGGCATTGGTGCCTTGCTGGCCAACGGCCTGAAGGACGGTCATGAACTTCGTGGCCTGGGAGAATTTTTCCAGCGCGGCCGGGTTGCTCTGTGATTCCTGCATGTCATGCGCCAGGGCATCGGTGAGTGTTTCAATTCCCTGAATTTCGATATGACCCTTGCCGGTGGCGCCGAGCAATGCCTGTGCGTTGGCCAGAATTTTTGCCGACATCATGACATTGTAATCGCTGTTTCCGAACTGGATGTTGTTGACGGTCAGCGCCGTGCCTGACTGGGAGGCCAGCTGCGGCAGGCTCATGAAAGTCTGCAGTATGATCATCTGCGCCATCTCCGGGTTTTTGCTGGCGGTATCGACGGCCGTGCGGCCCAGAGCGATCATGCCCTTATAGGGCAGGTTGTCGATATTCATGTCGATATTGACGGCGGCAGGGGTCGTCCGGTCGAAGTTGGCCGGCGGTGGCACCATGGCGAAGCCGTTATAACCGAATTTAAGCTGGAGCGTGGCCTTGTCCTGGCGCAGGCCGGACATAGCGATGCCAAATCCGGCATTGTCAAGGCGCAGGCTGCCGGCCGGCGCGCCGGGGATAGGCGGGCGCGTCAGGACAATATTTTCAATCACGCCGCTTAAGGTATAGCCATCCCATACCGTGCTCATGTAATCGGCGATCATGTTGTAAACCCCGTGCACATGCTGGGAACTTTCGGTGCTGCCGCCGCCAGCCTTGTAGCTTTCCTCAAGAGCGGCCATTTTTTCCTGATAGGCGATGTCCACTTTCGGATCGTAATCGACAACTTTCATGGTGGCGTCGATTTTTCCGATTCTCGCGGCGCTGCCGTCGCTTTGGTTGACGCTCAGCCCGTTGAGCGTAAAGCGCATGGGGCCGGACCACAGGCCGTTCGCCCCTTCAGCCAGATTGTAATTTGCAGTGAACTCAGGCAGGGCGGCGGCGGTCCCTGCCGCAGGGAAGCTGATTTTAATATCCTTATACACGGCCTGCAGCTTGGTGTAGTTTGCCAGTTTCTCATTCCAGACCCCGGCGAAGCTTTGCTTGCCGATATCGAGCGTCAGCGTCTGTTTTTTCTGCGCGTCACGCCAGATCAGCGGCGTAGGCATGGCCAGCGTCACTTTCCACTGGCCGGGCTCCTCGGCCGGGATGGCGTTGGCGGCGATCATGCCGACCACAATTTCCTCGTTGCGGGCGTTTATTATGGTGATATGGGGCAAGGTCACCGCGTAATAGCTGCCGGCCGGTTCCACCATCACACTTCCGTCCATCACGAGCCGGCTACCGCGCGCGGTCAGGAAGTCCTGCTGGACTTTCAGGGATTTTTCCACGATGCCCTTGAGGCGCTGCGCGCCGTCGGCGTCAATCGCTGCCGCGGCAGAGGAGGCCCAGAACAAAAAGGCCGCGAGCATGAGGAGAGGGAGGCAGAAGGATGAAATACGCCGGCGGATCATATGCATGTATCTCTCGTAACAGGGCAGGCCTTAAATATCCCGTAATGGGGCAGGCCCTGAAAAAAGCGGTTTGGACAAAGGCTCCCTACAGGTGTAACAAAAAAGGGTCATGGCCGCAATGCAGGTTTCCCACACCGCCGTCAAAACCCAAAGTCGCGTAATGGCGGTTCTGGGGCCGACCAATACCGGCAAGACGTATTATGCCATTGAGCGCATGGCGGCCTGCGCCAGCGGGGTTATAGGCTTTCCCCTGCGACTGCTGGCCCGGGAAAATTATGATCGTCTGGTCCAGCTCAAGGGAGAGGACAAGGTTGCGCTTGTAACGGGGGAGGAGAAGATCATCCCGCCGGGAGCGCGCTACTTTTCCTGCACTGTCGAATCCATGCCGGTCGACCGGCCTTTCGATTTTCTGGCGGTGGACGAGATTCAGCTCTGCGCCGACCCGGACAGGGGCCATGTCTTCACCGACCGGTTGTTGCGCGCGCGCGGTCTTCATGAAACGCTATTCGTCGGCGCCGATACCATCCGCCCGCTTCTGGCGGGGCTGGTGCCGGGAGCGGAGTTCGTCGCGCGTGATCGTCTTTCGCAGCTGACTTATCGCGGCTACAAAAAACTGACGCGCCTGCCGCCGCGCAGCGCGATCGTCGCCTTTTCGATAGAGGACGTCTATGCCATCGCCGAGCTGATCCGCCGTCAGAGAGGCGGGACCGCGGTAGTTCTTGGCGCTCTTTCGCCGCGCACGCGAAACAAGCAGGTCGAGATGTACCAGAACGGCGAGGTCGATTTCATGGTCGCCACCGACGCCATCGGCATGGGTCTGAATATGGACATCCATCACGTCGCCTTGTCCGCCACGCGCAAATATGACGGCAGCCGTATCCGCACGCTGGAGCGCGCCGAGCTGGCCCAGATCGCGGGCCGCGCCGGGCGTCACACGCGCGACGGCACGTTTGGCGTGACCGGCCGTGTGCAGGAGCTGGACGCCGATACGGTCGAGGCGATCGAAAACCATAAATTCGACAGCCTGAAGTCTTTGTGCTGGCGTAACAGCAATCTGGATTTTTCCACTCTGGGCAGTCTTCTGGGCAGCCTTGAGAAGCATTCAGGCACAGCCCTGCTTGTGCGCGGCAATTCTTCCGATGATTACCTGGCCCTGGCCCACATGATGCGGCGGGACGATATCGTCAGGCGGGCACAGTCTTCGCCCGCGGTGCAGTTGCTCTGGGAGGTTTGCCAGATACCGGATTTCAGGAAAACCCTGACCGAGAGCCACCAGGAGCTGGTGGCCGGCATCTTCCAGACCCTCATTGACCGGGGCACCCTGTCCGAGGACAGCGTCCGGGACCGTCTGGAGCGGCTGGACCGGCTTGAAGGGGATGTTGATACGCTTATGGCACGGATTGCACATATCCGCACATGGACGTATATTACGCATAAGTCCGAATGGCTCCATAACGCACCGGCATGGGCAGAGAAGGCGCGGCAGATTGAAGACCGCCTTTCCGATGCCCTGCACGAGGGGTTGATGAAGCGTTTTGTCGACCGCCGCTCCGCCGTGCTGATCCGTGCCCTTGAAGAAGGGGGCGATCTTCTGGCGGGGGTGAAGGCGGATGACGGCGTTGTTGTCGAGGGGCAGTCGGTCGGCAGGCTTGAAGGGTTTGTCTTTGTTCCTGATGAAGGGGTCAAAGGCGCGGATTACAAGGCCGTCATGACGGCGGCCCGCAACGCCCTGAAACCGGAAATACGGAGACGTGTGGAAAAAATGATGGAAGCGCAACCAAAGCAGTTCAGGCTGGCCGATGACGGCGGTGTTTTATATCAGCCGGACGCCACCAATCCGCTGCCGGGGCAGAAGATAGCCGCGCTGCGCCGGGGGGCTCAGCTACTGCAGCCCGCAATTGACGTGCAGGACAGTCCGCTGCTGCAGGACCAGGACAAATCCGCTGTTGAAGTAAAAATTCAGGAATGGCTGAAAGCCCACATCGGCGCTGTGCTGGAGCCGCTGATGCCGCTTACCGATGAAACGGGAATTGAGGGCACGGCACGGGGTATCGCGTTCCAGCTTCACGAGGCGCTGGGCATATTGCCGCGCGCTGATCTTGAAAGTCTGATTTCCGGCCTCGATGAGGCGGGGCGCGCGGCCCTGCGACAGCGCAAGGTCCGGCTGGGGCCCGTTCTGGTTTTTCTTCCTGCACTGAACAAGCCGGCGGCGGTGCGTCTGCGCGCGCTGCTTTGGTCGCTCTGGCACGGGCAGGCGCTGCCGGCCGCGATACCGCCGGACGGCATGACATCGCTGACCGTTACAGACAAGTCTATTGATCCGCGGTATTTTCAGGCCATCGGTTACCCTGTCTATGGTCCGCGCGCCATCCGTGTCGACATGCTCGACCGGCTGATCAGTGCAGTTTATGACAGCGCGAAGGACGGTAAATTTCAGGCCCGTCATGACATGGCGGAATGGCTTGGCTGTTCGATCCCCGACCTCTATGCGGTGCTGGAGGCGATGGGCCACAGAAAAGTTCATGACCCTGCGGACGAAAAACCGGCAGATGAAAAGGTGATAGAGGCGGCGCCCGCCCCTGTGATGACACCTGAAGCCGTTGAAGCCGGACCGGCAGAAAACAAGCCTGAAGACACGGCGGCTGCGGGTGCGCTAACACCAGCGTCAACACCAGCACCAGCACCAGCATCAGCAGAAAAGCCCCAGCTGGCGACATTCCAGTTGCGCCGCGGGCGCGCCTATGGCCAGGAAAGGCCGCCCCGCCCCCCGCGCCCCGACAAGCCGCCGCGAACGGACAGGGATAAAGACAAAAAGGATCGGCCCCGCGGCAAGAAGCCGGAGCACCGGAAAAAGGAAAACCGCGAGGAACGGCAGGAGCGGATCATTTCGGCACGGCCTAAAACAAAACCGGAGGACTCTCCGTTCTCCATCCTGCAAAGCCTGAAAGCCAAAAACGGCGAGGACAAGAAAAAATAATCATGCGTATTCTGATCATTATGATGGCTGTGCTTGCCACGTTTTGCGCCGCTGCGCCCCGCGCGCACGCCGCGAAGTTCTCCGGCGCCTATCTGCTTGAGCTTTGCAGCATGGACGAAAAGGGGAATGAGCTGGTCAAGGGCGGGCACACGGCCTGCCAGGCCTATATCAATGGCGTGCTCGATTATCACAGCGTGCTGCAGTCGCTTAAAATTGCACCGAAAGTCGATATCTGCGTGCCGTCGGACATCAGCAGCAACCAGCTGCATGCCGCGGTTCTGAAATACCTTCAGACCAACAAGCAGCATGACGGGTTCATAGCGGCCCCGGCCGTCACGATGGCCCTTTATCAGGCCTATCCCTGCCGTCGCTAGAGCCTGAAAGATTTAGCCCGCCACGTTCATGATCCAGCCGAGCAGCAGGATCTGCGGCACGGTCAGAAGCGGCAGGCTCAGGGCTGTCTTCCAGCTGCCCGTGAATTGCCGGATGACCATGATTTCGGTGTAATCGGTCGATACCCCCGCCATCAGGAAGGCAAAGGCGTTGCCCGGCGCGGCACTGCGGCTGAATATCTCGGCCGCGATCGGCGTCGAGCCTTCGGAACAGACCTCGATCACCGTTGTGGCCAGCAGCGTCAGGACCAGACCCATCAGGCTGGGGCCGAAATAGCCGGCCATGATCTCCGCCGGCACGAACACATGGATCAGGGCGGCCAGGATGGTTCCGAACAGAAGCCAGCGCAGGACCATCTGCCCGCCTTTAAGGCCGTCTGTAACGATTTCCGTGAAAAAGCGGCGGTCGGGGCGCAGATTTTTTAAGCGCGTGCGCGCATCCTGCACGAAATTGAAGTCAGCCGGGATATCTGCCGCATGTGGATTGGCGGGAAACATACCCCGGCGCGTCAGGATCGTATACAGATACCCGGTTGCCACCGCGATCAGAAGAGAGCCGATGACGAATGCCAGCGTCCAGGGCAAGCCGACCAGCGCGATCAGGACCAGGGTCAGGGAAAAGGAATTCCAGGGGCTGGAGATCAGGAACGTCATGACCTGCGCCAGCGAGGCGCCGCGTTCATACAGCTTGACGCCGACCATCAGGATACCGTGGGAGCACAGGTCAAAGAAAAACCCGGCCAGCGCGGCGCGGAAGATGCCGCCGACGCTGTCGCCCCGGCCGAGCATGGCGGTGAAGTATTCCCGCGGCACTTTTTCCATCAGGCCGATGGCCAGCGTGCCAAGCACGACGCCCCACCACATGGTTTTCAGGAGACCGACTGTTGCCAGGGAAAACTGCCCGAGCCAGAGCGGCAGGCCGGGCACGGGCACGATATACAGGATAAGTGCCAGGCCGATAATACCCAGCGAGACGCGCAGAAGATAGTCTGGTCCGGCGGCGGGGTGCGCGGCAGAGTCGGGGCGGAGCGGATCGTCTTCGTTACAACAGGACATATAATAAAGATACACTTTGGGGCGGAAAAGAAAAGGAGCCCTGAAGAACAGGGCTCCTTTGTGATTCGGCGTCCGCTTATATTAAGCGGCCCGGGTTTTTTTACCCTTGCCTGTGCTGGCCGGGTCCTGCACATAGCGCAGGTAAGGCGTTTCGCTGCGAACGCCTTCCGGAAACATCTTGCGGGCGTCGGCATCGGACACGCTGGTCACGACAATGACGTCCTCGCCGGGCTGCCAGTCGGCAGGCGTGGCGATTTTGTGCTCGGTCGTGCGCTGCAGGGAGTCGACAACGCGCAGGATCTCATCGAAGTTGCGGCCCGTTGCCATTGGATAGGTGAGCATCAGGCGGATCTGCTTTTTCGGGTCGATGATGAACACCGTGCGGACGGTATAGTTGTCGTCAGCTTTCGGATGGATCATGCCATAGGCACGGGAGACTTTTTTGTCGTGGTCCGCGACGATGGGGAAGTTCAGCTCGCAGGACTGGGTGCGGGCAATATCCTTGGACCAGCCTTCGTGATTGGCGAGAGAGTCGACCGACAACCCCATAACCTTGACGCCGCGGCTTTCGAATTCAGGCATCAGGCGAGCGACGCAGCCCAGTTCGGTCGTACAGACCGGCGTATAGTCCTTGGGGTGCGAGAAGAGGATCGCCCAGGAATCGCCGACCCAGTCATGGAAGCTGATCGGGCCTTCGGTCGTTTCGGCTTTGAAATCGGGAGCCGTATCGCCAAGATGCAATGTCATATCAAAGTCTCCTTTGTTATATGTTTTTGGACAGGTGTGTTGGTTATGGCTGGCTATGCTAGGCCGAGTCGGTTAATGAAAAATGAATACCAGAACAACGCCTGTCGGGGCCCGATATAAGCACGATTACATCGCGGAACAAATAAAAATATCATAATGAGATCAGGGCCTTTGTTTGACAGGCTAGTGTCTTATGGGTAAGGGCGGAACACGACGCGATGTGACGCTCTCGGGTGGGCGGAAAAAGGGTATGAAGCTATTGCGGCGAAGGCTGGTCGGGGCGACTGGATTCGAACCAGCGACCTTCTGCTCCCGAAGCAGACGCGCTACCAGGCTGCGCTACGCCCCGACTTTGACAAGAGACACAGCTACTTAGCGTATTCGTGCCCGCCCTGTCAATTTTAAAGCGGAAGGGACCTAATGATCCCGTTTGACGGCAAAGGCGGGCAGGGCCAGCAGCATGTCATGAAGCGCGCCGCGGGGGGCGCCGTTTAGCGCGGCGCAGGCTTTTGTAGCGTAATCGTGGGCCAGCGCCAGCCCCCGTTCCAGCGCCCCGTGGCGGCCGAGGATGGCCAGAGCCCGATCCAGATCGCCCTTCGCCTGATCCTGTTTTTCCATCGTGCGCTGCCAGAAGGCGCGTTCTTCCGCATCGGCATCCTGCAGGGCGAGAATGACGGGCGCGGTCATCTTGCCTTCACGAAAATCGTCGCCCACTGTCTTGCCCAGTGTTTTCTGGTCGGCGGCGTAATCCAGAACGTCGTCCGCGATCTGGAAGGCCATGCCAAGATTGTAGCCGTAGTCGCGCAGGGCCTCTTGCGTCGCGCTGTTTTTGCCGGCGACGACCGGCCCGATTTCGCACGCGGCGGCGAACAGGGCCGCCGTCTTTGCGCCAATAATTTTTTTGTACTCGTCCATAGAGGTATCGGGATTGCGCGCGGTCTGGAGCTGCAGCACTTCGCCCTGTGCGATCGTCGCGGCGGCGTCGGAAAGAATGCGCAGGACTTCGATCGCGCCGTCCTCGACCATCAGCTGGAAGGCGCGGGCGAAAAGGAAATCCCCGACCAGCACGCTGGCCTGGTTGCCGAACACAATGTTGGCTGAGTCCTGCCCCCGCCGTTCCCGGCTCTCATCGACCACGTCATCGTGAAGGAGCGTGGCGGAATGGATGAATTCGACCGCGGCCGCCAGGCCATAGGGGCGTGGGCCGTCATGGCCGGACAGGCGGGCGCTGGCAAGGGTGAGCAGCGGACGGATGCGCTTGCCCCCGGCCGCAATCAGATAGCGGGCCACTTGCGGGATCATCGGCACGTCGGATTGCATCTTCTGCAGAATAAGGGCGTTGACCTTTTTCATGTCATCGCCCAAAAGAAGGGAGAGCCCGTCCAGGGGGCTGGCGGCGGATATCGAAGCTGCAGTCTGCCGGGCGGTCTGTGCGGACATGGTTAATGGATTAGAGCAGCCCGCGCCCGGGGGCAAGGGCAATATGGCCGAAAGGGGCCTGACGGGGATGAAAGACCCGACCGAAGTCTATGTTCTGGATAAGAAAGTCCGGCTGTGGCAGCCGGCTGAGGGATTTCGTACATCGCTGGACACGGTGGTGCTGGCGGCGGCCTGCCCGGCCCGGGACGGGGACCGCGTCCTCGATATGGGATGCGGAGTCGGCGGGGCGGCGCTGTGCGTGCAGCACCGCGTGCCCGGGTGCCATATAACAGGCGTTGATATCCAGGCGGATCACATCGAACTGGCGCGGAACAATGGACTTCTGAATTCAGGGCCGGGGCGCTTTGAATTCATAGAAGCGGATATCGTCAGCTTTAATGTTCCGACTCCTGACCGCCGCTTCGATCAGGTCATCTGCAATCCGCCCTATCTCGATGCCGGAAGCCATACGCCTTCGCCGGCGGCGGGCCGGGCCGCCGCGCTCGGCCATCTGGATGAGGATGTGTCCGTCAAAAGCTGGATCGACAGCGGGTTTCGTCTTCTTCTGCCCGGCGGTTCGCTCACGCTCATTCACAGGGCGGATGCGCTTGACCGGATCATACAGGCCCTGGGCCGCCGGTTCGGTGCGCTGGAAATCATCCCGCTGTGGCCCCGCGCGGGCGAGGCGGCAAAGCGGGTTGTCGTCCGCGCGGTCAAGGATCGCAAGACGCCTGCCACGCTTCATGCCGGGCTGGTGCTGCACGAGGCCAATGGCGATTACACGCCGGCGGCGCAGCAGGTGCTGCGTCAGGGCCGGGCGCTTCTTTCATAGTCATATAGTCATGGTGATGTGATCTTTTGAGATCAGGCGGCGCTTTTCTTATCCCGCCTGTCGGTGTCGATGTTGCCGCGGAACGGGCCGGCCAGAAAATTCTCCAGAGGCAGGAACAAAGGCCGGGGCAGGTTATCAAGCGAAGCCCAGCGCCATTCTTCATTTTTTTCAGGTTCGCAGACCCGAACGGCTCCCGACAGATGATCAGCCTTCATGAAAAGCGTGATGTAATGCTTGCCGGATTCGAAGATATCGTTGCTGAACCCCAGGGGAACAGCATTGCCGACCTTGATGCCTGCCTCTTCCTGTGCTTCGCGGATGGCGCAGTTTTCAGGTGTTTCGCCTGGCTCCAGATGGCCGCCGGGAAGGCCCCACTGGCCGCTGCCGTGAGATCCCCTGCGGTGTCCGATGAGGATATCGCCCTTTTCATTGCAGACGAATACGGCAACGCCGACCCGGACCTGATCCATGACGGCGCCTATGCCCGGCCGGTGGCCAGCAGCATGTTCTTGCGCATGTACTCCGCCACGTGATCGAGGCCGATGCGGTCCTGTTTCATCGTGTTGCGGTGGCGGACGGTCAGGGTCTGGTCGGCGACGGTCTGGTCATCGATGGTGAAGCAGAAAGGCGTGCCGATCTCGTCCTGCCGCGCATAGCGTTTGCCGATATTCTGCT
>JANWLB010000104.1 GCA_025451095.1 Alphaproteobacteria bacterium | reverse complement strand
CGAACCCGCCGTGCGCTATGACACGAACAGGTCGAAGGAGGAGCTTGCGCAGATCGATACGGCGCACGATGCGGCTTTCCGCTCCGACCGCGGCGGCGTGATGCAGGGGCCTGTCATTCTCAACCATACGGAATCTTTCAGCCGCAGCCGGGACAACACATCCGGACAAGCATGTATAAATCTGAAGCGCATCGAGATCACGCTGCGGATGAGCCCGACGATTTATATCGCGAAAGACTACAAGCATGAATCCTGCTGGTTTGGCGAGATATTCGCTCATGAAGCAAAGCATATCGCGGAAGACCGCGCCCTTCTTGAAAAATACAAAGAAGAAATCGCGCGCGCTCTCAGATTCTCCTATTCCCTGCCCGCTGATTACGGAACGGGACCGGTGACGGACGCCGGCGCAGATGCCGCACAGGAGGATATTCAGGACGGCCTTCAGGGCACACTGGGCGTTATGTTTGAAAAAATGCTGCGCGAGCGTCTCGAGCGGCAGGGCGCCATCGACAGCCCGGCTGAATACGCCCGTATCGCCGGCGGCTGCTAGTCTTTTCCTCCCCGCGCTTTGCGGGCTTCCTCCAGCATTTTCTTTATATCCCGGCGGCCCGGTGCCAGATCACGCGCATATTCAAGCAGCGTCTGCGCGTCTTCGGCGCGGCCGGTTTTCAGGCGCAGCGCCGCCAGCGATAAAAGGCTGTCAATGTCTGTCGGATTGGCCGCAACGGTTTTCATGAGATCCAGCTCCTCCCGTGTCTGCGCGCGCGCCGCCGCGCGGGGGCCGCTTTTCTCAAACAGGGCGGGGAGGCCTGGCAGATCAGGACTGCCGAGCAGCAGGTAAAGACCCAGCGTGCCCAGCGCGAACACCGCAATAACGCGCCGCGCCGCCCGATCTTTTTTGAGCAGCAAGGGATAGACGAGCCATCCCGCACTTGCGGCCGTCATCAGTGCGGCGATGATTGTTGCTATCATGCCGCCGCCCGCCTGAACAGACGCGCGGCCATAACGCCGCCGCCGGCCAGCGCCAGCACGGGCGCCAGCCAGAGAACCCAGGTGAAGGGCCGGAAAGGCGGCTTCATGAGAACACGGTCGCCATAGCGGCTCTGGACGTAGGACAGAATATCGCGGTCGCGTGCGCCTTCCGCGAGTTTCTCCCGGATCAGGCGGCGCAGCGCCAGCGCCATTTCTGCATTCGACTCCGCGATCGACTGACTTTCGCAGGTTACGCAGCGCAGGGCCTGATACAAACCCTGCGCCCGGGCTTCCAGCGTCGGATTGCTCATTTTTTCCGCAGGATTCAGGGCGCTGGCCAGGGCCGCCGGCATCAAAAGATAAAGAGCCAGCATAATGACGGCGGCGGCGTGGGCGGCTTTTTTCATCGCGGCTCCATCTGCAAAAGCGGCAGGAGGGCGTGGTTCAGGTCGGTTTCGGTCAGCGGCCCGTCATGCTGATAGATCACCTTGCCCTTTGCGTCGAGAAGAAAGCTGGTCGGCAGGCCTTCGACGCCCCAGGCGATGGCGGCCGCGCCGTTCGTGTCGATCCCGATTTTCGTGTAGGGGTTGCCGTGACGGATTAAAAATTCGGTGCGGTCTTCGTCCTTGTCCATGAAATTGACGCCATAGACGGGCACGTGCTTTGCCGCTTCCGTAAGCACAGGATGTTCGGCAAGGCAGGGCAGGCACCAGCTGGCGAAAAAGCTGACCAGGACCGGCTTGCCGCGCAGATCTTCGTCGCTTAAGCCCGGGACCGCGAAATCGGGCAGGACGGCGACGGACGGCGCATAGCTCAGGCCGCCGGTGCTGACCCCCAGAAGGCGCGCCGCCGTGACGGTGAGCAGGGCAAGAAGGGCCAGGAACGGCACGATAAACAAAAGCCGGCGCAGGATTTTTCTAAGCATGGCGTTTCTCCGTCAGGGCGGCGGCGCCCCCGGCGGCCATCAGCGCAAAGCCAAGCCAGAGGCAGGAAATGAGCGGGTGAATGAAGACGCGCACGGTCCAGCCTTCGTTCTTGTCGTAGTCGCCCAGGGTGACATACAGATCGCCACGCAGGTCGGTGCGGATGGCGGCCTCGGTCGTGGCCGAGCGGGCCAGCGGATATTGCCGTGTTTCGGGATAAAGCGTGAAGGATCTGCCGTCCGGGGCCGTGCTATGAATCGTGGCGCGCCGGGCGTTATAGTTCGGGCCGAAGGCGGGATCGACTTTTTCAAGGACGAGATGGTAGCCGCCGATAGACATGCCGGCGCCGGGCTTAAGCGCGGCGATGGATTCCTGTTTCCAGAGGCTGGTTCCGACCATACCCGCCACCGCCAGCCCCAGCCCGGCATGGGCGAGCGTGAGGCCCCAGCCAGGCAGAGGCATCCGGCGTACACGCGCCCAGAATTCACCTTTCTCCGATTTATCGACGCCCGCGCGCCGCGCCCATTCCGCCAGCGTGCCGGTAACCAGCCAGAAGGACAGGCCCATCCACAGCAGCGAGGTGCCGGGCGCCGGCATCTTCAGGGTCCAGACGAAGATCATCACGGAAATCGTGAGCAGGCCGATGGTCTGAAGCCGCTGTGCCACGCCTTTGAGATCGCCCTGCTTCCACGACAAAAACGGCCCGAATGCCATCAGGAAAAGCAGCGGCGCCGCCAGCGGCAGGGCGGCGGCGTTGAAATATGGCGGGCCGACGGAAAGCTCGGTTCCGGTCAGGACGGCGGCGATCAGAGGATAAAGCGTGCCGGTAAAAACCGTGGCGGCGAGGGAGGTCAGAAGGAGATTGTTCATGACCAGCGCGCCCTCGCGGCTCAACGGTGCGAAAGTTACCGTGGAGGAAAGGTACGGCGCGCGCAGAGCATAGAGCAGCAGAGCGCCGCCGGTATACAGGCCCAGCAGCATCAGGATGAAAACCCCGCGCAGGGGGTCCAGCGCGAAGGCGTGAACGGAGGTCAGAACGCCGGAGCGCACCAGGAACGTGCCCGTCAGCGACAGGCTGAAGGTCAGCAGCGCCAGAAGGATGGTCCATCGCCGCAGCGCGTCGCGCTTTTTCATGACGATCACGGAATGCAGAAGCGCTGTGCCCAGAAGCCACGGCAGGAGAGAGGCATTTTCGACCGGATCCCAGAACCACCAGCCGCCCCAGCCCAGCTCGTAATAAGCCCACCACGATCCGAGCGCGATACCCGCGGTCAGGAACGTCCAGGCCAGCATCACCCAGAATTTGGCGGCCTCCGCCCAGGCCCGCCCGGCTTTTTTTTGCCACAGCGCGGCGACAGCCAGGGAAAAGACGCCCGAAAATCCGACATAGCCAAGATAAAGAAGCGGCGGGTGAAGGGCGAGCGCCGGGTCCTGCAGCAGAGGATTCAGATCCATGCCGTCGGCAGGTGCGGGATCAAGGCGTAAAAACGGGTTCGAGGCCAGAAGCACAAAAGCGGTGAAGCCGAAACTTAAAAGTCCCTGTACGCGCAGTCCCCGCACCTGCAGCCCCGCCGCGGCGACGCGGGGGTCGAGGCTCAGCGCCGCGCCATAGAGTGAGAGTATCAGCACCCACAGCAGGATCGAGCCTTCATGGTTGCCCCAGGCGCCGCTTACTTTATAGAGAAGCGGTTTCAGGGTGTGGCTGTTCTGGAACACATTCGCCACGCTCATGTCCGATATGACGTAGAGCGTTATCAGCGCGGTAAAGGACAAAAGGCACAGAACAAACTGGAGCCGGGCGGCACGCACGGTCAGGGCAGGCGCAAAAGCCTGCACACCGGCGGTCAGAAACGCCAGGATCAAAGCGATATGGCCGAGTTCGGCGATCAAGAGGGGAGGCCCCTTTAGTCCTCTGCCGGCAGACGTTCGATTTGCGCGCCGCAGCCTCTGAGTTTGCCGACAATGTCCTCATAGCCGCGGTCGAGATGGTAAATGCGGTTGACGGTGGTTTCGCCTTCGGCCACAAGACCCGCCAGTATCAGCGCCACGCTGGCGCGCAGGTCCGTGGCCATGACTTCGGCGCCCTTGAGGCGGGGCACCCCGCGCACAATAGCTGAGCCCTGATGCACGGTGATGTTGGCGCCCATGCGGCACAGCTCCGGCACGTGCATGAAGCGATTCTCAAAAACCGTTTCCGTTACCATTCCGGCGCCCTCAGACAGGGTCAGCATGGTCATGAACTGCGCCTGCAGGTCGGTCGGGAAACCGGGATAGGGCTTGGTCATGATGTCGGCGCCTTTGAGCGGCCGCCCGTTACGGCTGACCACCACATCGGCGTCTTTTCTTTCAATTTGCAGGCCCGCCGATTCCAGCGGCCCGATCAACGCCGTCAGGTGTTCGAGACGCGCATTTTTAAGGCGCACCGTGCCGCCGGCCAGGGCGACGGCGATCATGTAGGTGCCGGTTTCAATGCGGTCGGGAATCACGGCGTGCGTTGCGCCTTTCAGGCCGCCGCCGCCCGCGATACGGATCACAGGTGTGCCCAGCCCTTCGATTTTTGCGCCCATGGCAATCAGGCATTCGCCCAGATCAACGATCTCCGGCTCACAGGCGGCGTTTGAGAGGACTGTCTCGCCTTTCGCCAGGCAGGCGGCCATCATCAGGTTTTCCGTGGCGCCGACGGAGACAATCGGGAAGTCGATCTTGGCGCCCTTCAGGCCGTCGGGCGCCGATGCCTCGACATAGCCGTCTTTCAATACAATCTCGGCGCCCATGGCTTTGAGGCCCGCAAGGTGCAGGTCGATCGGGCGCGTGCCAATGGCGCAGCCGCCGGGCAGGGAAACCACGGCGCGGCCGCAGCGGGCCACAAGCGGTCCCAGCACGAGAACGCTCGCGCGCATCTTGCGCACCATGTCGTAAGGCGCGGTGGTGGATTTGATCTGGCGCGCGTGAAGAATGGCGACACCGTCGGCGCGCAGCGCGGACGTCACGCCCAGCTCATTCAGAACGTCAGTCAGCGTGCGGATGTCGCCCAGCGTCACCGGCATGTTGGTCAGCTGCAGCGGTTCGTCAACCAGCAGCGACGCGCACATGAGCGGCAGGGCGGCGGTCGTGGCGCCGCTGATCGTAATCGTGCCTTTCAGGCATTTGCCGCCGACGATCCTGATGCTGTCGAGGCCGGATTTCTTTTGGTCTTCAGAGCCGGGGGAGTGTGACTCCCTTTTGGCCCATGTATTTTCCTTTACGGTCTGCATAGCTCACCTCACACGGTGTTGAACCTTTGAAAAACAGAAACTGCGCCACGCCCTCATGAGCGTAGACTTTCGCCGGCAGGGGCGTTGTATTTGATATTTCCAGAGTAACGTGCCCTTCCCAGCCCGGCTCCAGCGGCGTGACATTCACGATCAGGCCGCAGCGCGCATAGGTGCTTTTGCCCAGGCAGACGACCAGCACATCGCGCGGAATGCGGAAATACTCCACCGTGCGGGTCAGGACGAAGCTGTTGGGGGGGATGACGCAGACATTGGTCTTGCGTTCAACGAAGCTCTGGCTGGAAAAATTCTTGGGATCGACGATTGCATTGTCGACATTGGTAAAAATCATGAACTCATCCGAGCAGCGCGCATCATAGCCATAGGACGACAGGCCATAGGAGATCACGCCATCGCGCGTCTGCTTTTCCAGGAACGGGTCGATCATGCCTTGAGTCTGCGCCAGATGCCGGATCTGGTGATCGGCCAGAATCCCGGGATGCGCGCGCAGGGCCTCGATCTCCCGCTCAATCGTCTCTTTTGTCTTTGTTTCGTTCAGCATCGCTGCTCTGTTCCTGTTTTTGTTGCTTCCGGCGCTTCAGGTTTTGCCGCAGGGCGTCGGCCCGCTTTTCCAGGCGCCCCTTCTTGTCGCTTTTCGCGGTGCTTTCCGGCGTGTTGTCCATATGTGCCCGGCGAATCCCCTGATACTGAAAATGCGAGGGCACTATAGTAAAGCATTGTTCCGCAGGCCAGATTTTTATTGCAAATCAGGGCTCTTTTTGGGGATAAGGGGGGTGAAAACGAGGCAAAACGGAGCAAAACAGTCCGTGACAGCCCGGAGCTTTTATTGTAATTTCCGCCCTCGGGCCGTTCGGCCCTCCGTGCGCTGCTGTAGCTCAGTGGTAGAGCACTCCCTTGGTAAGGGAGAGGCCGCGAGTTCAATCCTCGCCAGCAGCACCACCCCGTTCTCCGCACGGCGATTATTTATATTGACATAATTAGAAAAATATATGATTATACAGCCGGACCAAAGGGTTGGTTATGCGCCGGAAACGGCGTCCGGCCCGGGTCTGACAGGTGACTTAAAAGGAGACCCGCATGAATAAAAGCATTTTGGCTGTTGCCGCCCTGGCGGCCGTGTTTGGATTGTCCGCCTGTGGCGGTCCGTCAGAGCATGACAAGGAGCGGGCCCATTCGACCGGTCTTTTAAGCGGTGATTACAAGGTTCATGTTCTCAGGAAAAGCGGGCCGAAAGATTGCACGGTCTCCAAAATCCCGGGTCTGAGAGCCGTTCTGTCCTGCGACTGACCTTGATTTTTCAAAAATGGGCTATGGGCTGCGGCGTTTTAGCGGGAGGCGACAGACGGACTCCGCGCTGATGTTCGACTGACTCTATGCAATACGCCAGCGGATCGGAACGTTTGCTCATATGCGATACGCAGTTCCGGAGAAGGGTACCCAGTTCCGGAGTCGTCTGCCTGACAATCTGCTCCAGAGCATCTGCTTCCTGCCGGCGCCGTTCAAGATAGGCGGCTTCATCCCGGGACTGCACATAGCTTATGAACAGGGCGGGGGCGGTTACGAGGCCGAAGGCAAGGGCCAGAACCGGGAGGGATTTTTTTGCGAGTTTATTCATGTTCGTTCATCTTTACTCATATTTACTCATATCTACTCATGGGCCGGCGCTTTGCCGCGCGGGCGGCGGGCGGTTTCCTCCCTGTGTGAAGCAAGCAGCTCCTCTTTTTGCTTTAGAAGCTCGGCAAAAATGACTTTGGCCGGCGCGGTGGTCAGTCTGGCTTCCACGTAGGGCCAGAAATCTTCCAGCGCCGCACGGCGGCGCGGATATTGGCGGGCATATTCCAATGCCTGGATCAAACATTCCAGCTGATCGGCATCATGGCAGATCCGGGCGCGCGGCGTTTCGTTTTTTTCGTACTCAAGGAACAGATCGAGAAATTCATTGTTGCCGCTCAGCGCAGCCAGCTTGTGCGCGGCGCTCAGCTCGAGTGCGGGCTTTTTAGGGCGCAGGGGACTGTCGGGCGTCAGATCGCCGACAAGACATTCCTGCATGTCGTGAACCATCATCATGTGTGCACAGGCGGCAGGATCCTCGCCGAGGTCCTTGGCCAGATCGTAGGCGATGAACTGGGCCCGATAGCTATGCTCGGCCACGCTTTCGGGATGGGGAATGTGACGCTTGACCCAGCCCGTGCGGCGCAGGGGTCCGCAGGGGCGGCGGCAGACGGGGTCTTCCAGGCGGCATATAGATATTCCAGTAGGTCTGGACGATCGCTTCGGCAAGATCGTGTCTCAGGTCGAGGGGCGGCAGGGCGCGCGTGGGCAGCGGGCTGAAATCATCCAGCATGTCTATGTTCTGAACATATCCACGGTCTGTCAGCCCCTGATAGTCGTTTACCGCTTCATGCAAATAAACATTCTTCCCTGTGAAGATGGCTTCGCT
>JANWLB010000103.1 GCA_025451095.1 Alphaproteobacteria bacterium | reverse complement strand
CACTTGATGATTCAGCCGGGGGCGGAGATTGTCGAGAAAATGGGCGGCTTGCATAAATTCATGCAGTGGGATCAGCCGCTGATGACCGATTCAGGCGGATTCCAGATTTTCTCCATGGGCCACGGCGGTGTGGCCGACGAGATCAAGGGCCGCAACCGCGGCAGCGGCAAAAGCCTGCTGAAAGTGGCGGAGGAGGGTGCACGCTTCTAATCGTATAATGACGGGCAGATGCTGACCCTGACTCCGGAAGGATCGATCGATATCCAGCGGCGGCTGGGCGCAGACCTGATCTACCAGTTTGACGAGTGCACGGCCTATCACGACGACCGCGACTATACGGCGCTGTCGATGGAGCGCAGTCACAGATGGGGCGACCGCTGCCTGGCGGAATTCGAGCGCGGTCATGACGGGCGCCAGGCGCTCTATGGCATTATTCAGGGCGGGGTTTACGAGGATCTTCGGGCGCAAAGTTGTGCCTATATTCGCGACCGGCCCTTTTTCGGAACGGCTGTGGGCGGCTGTCTGGGCGGCAATGAAGATGAAATGCGCGAGGTCGTCGGCTGGTGCATGTCGCAGGTTCACCCGGAGCGGCCGGTTCATCTTCTGGGTATCGGACGCATTCGTGACGTCTTCGCTTTTGTTCGTGAAGGAATTGATACTTTTGATTGTGTGTCGCCGACGCGGATAGCGCGCCACGGCTGGGCTCTGATGAAAGGCGTGCCGGAGGAGCGGATCAATCTGCGCAATGCCGGTTTCCGCGATGATCCTGAACCGCTCGACCCCTCTTTGGGCATTGCGGCCTCGCGCGATTTCTCGAAGGCCTATATTCATCACCTGCTCAAGGCGGGGGAGATGCTGGGCACTCAGCTCGTGGCCCAGCATAATGTGGCGGTTATTAACAAGCTGATGCGGGAAGTTCGTGAAGGCATACGGACGGATACACTGGAAGCCATTGAAAAATCATGGATTTTAGGCTAAGCTCGATTATTAACTAATCGCCGACCAATTTCTCGTATACTTTTACAGTACGCAAAGACACGGAGCACAGGCCGCGTCATGGCCCTGACCTACGAAATTGACAATCAGCTGAAGGCGTTGGCGCCGGTTCTTGACGAGCATGCCGAATGGTTCGGGCTCGTCATGAGATGTCTTTTTTATCCCGAGAAAAGCGACGAACAGAAAATCCCGGCCATGCCGGAGAGTTTTTTTGCTTGGGTCAAAGAGGCCGAGAAGGGCGATGTTGTCGAACGGGTGACCCTCGCAAGGCTCTGCCGCATTCACGATGAGTTGGGTCAGGCGGCCACGGCGCTGGTGCAGTCCTCGCTCGCCGAAGTTGTGAAGCCTGAGGTCAAGATGTTTGACGCGCTGGTGGATCTGTACGACGAATTCGTGGCGCAGCTGCGCCGTTTGGAAAAAGATTGCGTACAGGCCGACAGCGGCCTTGATGTTCTGACCGGCCTGCGCAGCCGCAAGGCGATGGAAAAGGATATGGAGCGCGAGCTGGAGCGCCGTTCGCGCCGCGGCAAGCCCTTCTGTCTCGTTTTGGCGCGGATCGACAACTTCGAGGATATACGGGCGCGTCTGAGCAGTGATCACATGCGGGAGATCGTCAAGTCATCTTCCAACCTGATCAAGAAATGCATCCGCTCGTTTGATGACGCCTATCGCCTTAGCGAGTCGGAATTCGTCATGGCGCTTAAGCATGCCGACACGGGCGGCGGCCGTGTGGCGATTACCCGTTTGCGTGGCTACCTGCAGGAAACGCCGATACAGATCGAAAACGAGAAGGGCGAGGCTATACCTATTAGCCTGTCTTACTGCGTGGGCGAACCCTTGCCCGGCGATAACATGGACGAGCTTTTGGCTAACATGAGGTCCGATCTGAGCCGCTTTGATGAGGGCGGTGATGCGGCCGTAGAATATATGGATATCAGCCCGTTGCAGCGGTTCATCCATACATCGGATGAGGCAGAAGGCACTGCCTGAGGGCGAAAACCACCGTAAAAAAAATTGACGTAATCTATAAAATATGACAAATATTGATCTTTAGGGAAACTATCATGGCCGGTACGAAAAAAGAGAAAATCCAGCTTATTGAAGCCTATCCCGTTAAGGCGGGCGACCATATTGTTATCAATATGGGCAATGCCGACTTGTCCACGGTGGCGGAAAGCGATGGCTGGGTCGTTGATGACGGCAGCAAGCGGGAGTTCCTGTCGAATACGGAGCTGCGCAAGGAATTCAGGAAGGCGCAGCCGGCGGAAATCGCTCTCAAAAAGCAGGATATTCCTCATCTGCTCAAGGCCATTCCGGCCAAGCAGGGTACATGGGCGAAGGTTGACGACCCGCAGAGGCCCGGCAAGGAAAGGGCTTTTCTGCCCCCACAGAATGGCTGGATTGTCAGCGTTGAAAGCGGGCCAAGTAAGTTTCTGTCGGATCTGTCCTACCGGACCATGTTCGCCACGGCGGCCACGCCGCCTGCCTATCAGGGACAGGGCTTTTATGTACGCAAGGCTTCGGCCCCGGAAGCGCGTCCATAGCTGTTGCAGAGCGGCTTAAGGGCCTCTGGCCCTCTTGTTTTTCCGGCTGATTTCGCTAAGCTCCTGTTGATATTAAAGAAAATAAATATTTGAAGGGGGCAAGGATGAAAACCCATCCCGACTTTCCAGTGCTGCGCGTTGTCGATCACCCGCTGGTTCAGCACAAGCTGTCCCTGATGCGGGAGACGGATTGCGAAAAAGCACGTTTCAAGATGTTACTCAAGGAAATTGCCCTCCTGATGGGCTATGAGCTGACACGCGATCTGCCGCTGACAACGCGGAGCATCGAAACGCCCTTGTGTGCCATGCAGGCGCCGACGATCGAAGGCCGCAAGCTGGCGATTGTGCCGGTGCTGCGGGCGGGGCTGGGCATGGCTGAAGGGCTGGAGGAGCTTATGCCTGCCGCGCGGGTCGGCCATATCGGTCTTTACCGGGATGAGAAAACCAAAAGGCCGGTCGAATATCTGGTGCGCCTGCCTGATCCGGAAGGGCGTCATTTCATCCTGGTCGATCCTATGCTGGCCACAGGTCATTCGGCGAAGCACGCGATCGATGTTCTGGTCCGGCATGGCGCCGATCCCACGAAAATAAGCCTGATGTGCCTGGTTGCCGCGCCGGAGGGAGTCAAGGTTCTGAAGGAATCCTATCCTCAGATACCTGTTTATACGGCGGCGCTGGATGAAAAACTCAACAGTCATGCCTATATTGTTCCGGGACTGGGCGATGCCGGCGACAGGCTGTTTGGCACGTAAGGCAAAAAGGCGGACGTTTATTCGTTTATGATTAAAGGCGACAACGTAGATCATAAGGCCCTTTTCGAGGCCATGCCGGTTCCCCGCTTCATAGTGAGGGCGGATGGAAATGGAAATTTTGTTCTCGTGGATGCCAATGAAAAGGCGGTATCGCATTTCGGCCGTCCTTTATCAACGTTGGTAGGTAAGACAACGGCGGCCTTTCTGCACGGAGAGGCGGCGCCCCACTTCCAGAAAACCCTCGAAACCGCGCTGCAGCAGAAAAAGCCGCTATCCTTCAAGGGTTCGGCCATACCGGGCGGAAGTCGGCTGGAGGGATTTCTGATTAATCCAGTCATGGATGGCAAGGGCGACGTGTTGTTCCTTGACGTCATCGCATTGCCGGGGGGAGGGGATTCCTTAAGCCTTCAGCGCGAGCGCGACGACGCCATATCGCTTCTGACCTCGATTTTTGATGTCAGCGAAGTCGGGATTGTCGTCACCGATCACCATCAGCGTGTTGTCAGGATTAACGACAGCTTCATCAGGATCTATGGCTGGAGCCGCGATGATCTGATTGGGCGGAGTTTTACGGATCTGATCACCCCGGATGAGCGGGAAATGGCCCGCCGCAATCATGACGAGTTCATGCGCAGTGGTATACGCAGTTCCGGCGAGATGAAACTGATCCGCAAAGACGGCAACATTGCCAACGCGCTGTTTACCACCGCGGCGCTGGAGCTGAGCCACAGTCGCCGGTTTCAGGTCACGACCATCATGGATATTACGCTGCGCAAACAGATGGAGATGACTCTGCGGCTGGCCAAGGAACAGGCCGACGCGGCAAATCAGGCGAAATCGACCTTCCTGGCCAATATGAGCCATGAGCTGCGGACGCCTCTCAACGCTATCATTGGCTTTTCCGAGATGATGATGAAAGAGACATTCGGCCCGCTGGGTAATGATAAATACGGGGAATATCTGGGTGATATTCATCTAAGCGCCCGGCATCTGCTGGAGATCATCAATGAAGTGCTCGACATGTCAAAGATCGAGGCGGGCCGTGTCGATCTGGACGAGGAGGATTTCAATATCCATCACCTGATCACGGCCGTGATCCGCATGATGGATTCCCGTGCCTTCAGTAGCGGCCTGAAGATCAACGAGCATGTAAAGCCGGACCTGCCGCCCCTTTACGCGGATTCACGCCTTGTCCGGCAGATCCTGATCAATCTGCTGGGAAATGCCGTCAAATACTCCAATGCGGGCGGCATTATTGACATTACCGCCCTGATCACCGAGCAGGGCCACATGCAGCTGATTGTTGCAGATACGGGCATGGGTATTCCGCGCGAGAGGATTCAGGAGGCGCTCGAGCCTTTTGGGCAGGTCAACAAGCCTGCCGAATCAAGCGGGGTGCAGGGTACCGGTCTGGGCTTGCCGCTGGCGAAAGCCATGGCAGAGCTTCATGGCGGCACGCTGTATCTGGAATCCGATGTCGGCAAGGGAACAAGTGTTACGGTTGAGTTTCCGGCATGGCGCGCGGGTGGCAAGAAACAGCAGAAAATTTCGCCTCTGGCAAATTTGAAGAAAAAAAGGGAAAGTCTGGCTTCAGGCAAGATTATACAGGGTTCAGACTGAAAAACAGGGCAGGAGGGTAAATGACAGTACTGGAAAAACGTTGTGCCGACGCTGGCCTGAAAATGACAGGCCAGCGCAAGGTTATCCTGCGGGTTCTGGGCGAGGCCGAGGATCATCCGTCCGTCGAATCCGTCTATGAACGGGCGCGGACATTCGATCCGTCCATCAGTATGGCGACGGTTTACCGTACACTGAACCTTCTGGATGAAATGGCGCTGGTCGTGCGTCACGAGTTCAAGGAGAATTTCTCGCGTTTTGAGGTGAACACGGATCACCATCATCACCTGATCGACGTTGAGACGGGCGAAGTGGTCGAATTCCAGAGCGAGGAAATTGAGGCCATGAAGAAAGAAATTGCCCAGCGGCTGGGCTATGATCTTGTGGAGTGCCGGCTGGAGCTGTATGGCCGGAAAATCAGAAAAAATGCCTGACGACCGTTTGCCGACAGCGCTGTGGGTGGAAGGCCATCTGCGCAATTTGGATCGGCAAGCCGTACCCTATTACATTGTGAATAAGGGGGCTTATGCTTCGGGTACGGTGTTGCTGAAAATTGTAGCGCCAGGACAAGGCTGCATCGTGCTGCAGCAGCAGCGCGACAAGGACGGTGTCCTGGGCTGGATGGGTCTGTTTAAGGGTGAAAAAGTGGCGGAAGGGCAAGCCGACGACCACATTCGCCGGTCTATACGCCGTGATCCCGATTTGTGGGCGATCGAAATCGAGGACCGGAGCCTTCAGAACCCCTTTGAAGGCAAGATATTCTAGGAGTTTATTGACATAATAAATATGCCTGGCTTATAGTCTTTCTATGCAGAACAAAATCCAGCCTTTTTCTGACCGACTGATGGCTGAGCTTGGCCAGAGCTTCATCCTGGCGGCAACCCGTCTTCTTGATCGTGAAATGGATTCAGAAGAAGCGGAGACAGAACATGCCGGCTTTTGTCTAAGACATATGTTTTTCATGATGAAATCAGACATATTAGGCGTGTTGAAAGAACGTTTTTCCCGTCGGCAGGTTCACGGCAGGCAGGAATATCTCGAAGGCCGGATTTCCCGGTCGATCGACCGCTATAAGAACCGCCTGACGGTAAGCTTCGCGGAAAGCACGGCCGCTTATATGCTCGGCAATGGATATGCGCCGGCTCATCTGGCCCGTCTGATGCCGCCCGATATGAGGGAAGATCATGCCCGGGCCTATCTTGATCAAAAACAATTTTCATCCTTGTCCCGTATCGCCCGTCTTGAGCCTGTCTATGCTTAGGACCGGACCTTTCCCTTTGCTGACGGCAATGCTATAACCTCCCGCCATGGGTATTCTTGAAGACCAGATCCTAAAAAGGCGCACCTTTGCCATCATCTCGCATCCCGACGCGGGCAAGACAACGCTGACTGAAAAGTTACTGCTTTTCGGCGGCGCGATCCAGCTGGCCGGCATGGTCAAGGCCAAGGGTGACCGCCGCCGCGCGCGGTCCGACTGGATGAAGGTGGAGCAGGAGCGGGGAATATCCGTCACCTCGGCCGTCATGACCTTCGAGCACGGCAACCATGTTTTTAATCTTCTTGATACTCCTGGCCACGAGGATTTTTCCGAAGATACCTACCGCGTTCTGACGGCGGTGGACAGTGCGGTGATGGTTCTGGATGCCGCCAAGGGCATTGAGCCGCAGACGCTGAAACTTTTTGAAGTCTGCCGCCTGCGCGATGT
>JANWLB010000102.1 GCA_025451095.1 Alphaproteobacteria bacterium | reverse complement strand
TCTGACAGCTGCCGGTCTTACCATCGGCACCTACGGTATCGATAAAATCAACGGCGTGGCCGCCGCCGATAAAATCTACGGCCTGGACGGCAACGATACGATCGATGGTAACGGCGGCAACGACTTCATATATGGTGGCGCCGGCAATGACAAACTGACAGGCGGCACGGGAGACGATCTTATCTCCGGCGGCAGCGGCAGCGACTTGCTGTACGGCAATGGCGGTGCAGATACGTTCCTGTTCACCGCTGTCGGCCAGGGCGTGGATACGATCAAGGACTTCTCCAAAACGGCGGGCGACAAGCTCGACTTGAGCGCCATGCTGGATAAGTTCAATCCTGTCACCGACGCGATCCAGAACTTCGTTATCACCACGACCGTGGGCTACAATACGGTTGTCTCCGTCGATGTCGACGGCGCGGCCGGACCGGCGACGCGGGTCGATGTGGCGATCATCGAGGGCGTGAAAAACCTTACCGCCGTGGATCTCCTCGCGAACGGGAACCTCATTATATAAAGCGAATTTCCGGCGGGGCCGGCTGTCATAAGAAAAGCAGCCGGCCCTGTCCTTTCAAAGCCTTGGGGCGGAAAGGGTTTCTTAATCAATTTAGGCTTTAATACACAGTAGATTGGGTAAACAGGTCATAATTAAACAATAAAACAAGGGGCATTTTTCATTATGAAACCAGCGGTACAAAAGACTACGGATTCGGCCAAAGAGCCATACAACAACCTCAAACATTTCTTCGCGCACGCACAAAGCCTCTTTCACATCAAAAGTATTCTCGGCATGGACATGATGACGAACATGCCGCGTGGCGGCCTGGCGCAAAGAATCAATGACATCGCCAGCCTGACAAAGCGCATCTATGCGGAGACGATTACAAAACAGGTTCAGACGGCGCTGGAAAGCGCTGAATCCGATCGGGAAAAAAACCCGGTCGCGTGGAGCGAATGGGACAAGCGCAATCTTGAGGAAATGCGTTGGATGTACGACAACCTGGCCGCCGTCCCGCCGGAGCTTTTCCTGGCCTCTATCCGCGCCTCCAACGAAGGGCGCCTGCGTCACAACGATGCCTTGAAGAACAACGACTGGAACGGAGTCAAGCCGTGGCTTAAAGACGTCATTGAGCTGACACGCCGCAGCCTCACCTACAAGCAGAAGCTGTTCGGCACCCGCTCGCACTATGAAACGCTTCTGCGCGGTTATGCCCGCGATATGTCGGAAAAGGACATCGATACCCTTCTCGACAAGATGGCCAGCCCCTTGCGCTCCATCATGGACGAGGCGGTGGAGAAGCGCAAATCCATGCCGCTGCCGAAAAAACTGGAAAAGTCCTTCAGCCGCGACGAGCAGCTGGAGCTGTTCAACAAAATTCTGGCCGACATGGGCTTCGACTTCGACCGTGGCTCGATCACCACGACGCAAAGTGCCGCCGCTGCCGGGGGCCACCGTAACGAAACACGGATGCTGATCCGCTCTCAGGATCACGGCGACCTGCTGACGGGCGTTGAAGACACGCTCTATCAGGGCGCCAAATGCGTCTACATCCAGGGGCTGCCCGAACAATGGCTGTACCAGCCCGTCGGCAACACGCCGGAGATCATCCTGATCGACGCGCACAGCCTGCTGATGGAAACGATGATTGGTCATTCGCCCTATTTCCTGACCTATCTGGTGAATACGGCAACAAAGATGCACCCCCATTGGGCCAGCAAGGGCTTCGACGCCGAAAACCTCTATCGCCTGAAGAACGCCCTGCGTCCGGCGGCGAACGAGACGGACGCCGACGAGCTGACGCGCCTGATGCAAAAAACCATGCGCGTCCGCATTGAAAAGGACCTGATCAACGGGGCCCTGAAGGTGGACGATCTGCCCGAACGCTGGGCCGCCGATACCGAAAAAACTTTCGGCATCCGGCCCAAGAACCCGGCGCAGGAACTGCTGCAGTCTCCTGCCTGGTATACGGGACGCTTCGGCTATCTCTCAGCCACGCTTCTGGCGCATGCCGGCGCGGCCCAGCTTGAGGACGCCCTGTTCAGCGCCAACAAGAATCTGGCGGGCCAGATCGAAAAAGGCGATTTCTCCGGCCTTATGAAGTGGCTGCGCACGAACCTGTACGAAAAGGGACGCCTCAAAGGCGGTCTTGCCCTGATCGAGGATGCTTCCGGCCACAAGCTCACGGAAAAGCCGCTGCTCAATCACCTGCGCCGGCGCTTCCTGAACGAAAAGGCCTGACAGGATCAAGCCGCAACGGAATTAAGCAAAGCCACAGGGGGCCATTCGGCCCCCTGTGTTTTTATTCATTCAAAAAGGACAATCCGTCAGGGCACCCGCGGGCCGCCCCTGACCTGATGGGCAAGGATAAACTCCGGCAAAGGCCGGATATTCCCCTTGCTGAGATTCAACTCATATAGATCGTCCTGTGAATATAACCGGGAACCATGTGGCGTGGGATGGCTGGTAGCGCTCACAATCAAACCGGTGGCCAGATCAGTTTTCTGATAGGCGGGCTCATCCGCTTGCGGATCGCGTCTCTCCCCATTTTGAAAATAGATTTCCTCCTTAAACCCTTTTTCTGCACAGGACACAAAAGCGGGACCTCCGTGTTCCGGATCATGCTGTCGGTCGTTCTTATAATGTGCAAAAGTATCAAAGACTAACTCTACCGACGCTTCACCGAAATGCAGCGGCTTCGGCCCTGACCGATAGGCTGCTGTAATCCCTTCTCCCGTCTTCATGTCATTCAGCACCGCCCCGCGGCTGCGCAAAACACTGACCAAAGCGTCGCCTTTCACATGGGGATCGATCGGGCGGCACTGAATATTGAAAGCCACCCGGGGAGACAGGAGAAGCATGGAGCACGCCACACGGGAAGGTTCGCTTCCTTTTTCCTCATTGATAATTTGTAGAAATACAGACTCGTCCTGCTCTTTTGCCGGTCCTCTGCCGTGGAAACTTCTACCCATAGGTTTCTCTCCTTTTGATCTTGGAATGCCCGCGGTCGGGCCAAATTCCTGATTGTTCAATAGCGCGCCCGGAAGCAGCCGATATAAACACTCTATGAAAACTAAGTCAATTTCTGAAAAATAATGCGCTTAACTGTTTGTTATAAATAGAAGAATCAGCCTTTTTTTATCTTGATTATGAAAAATAAATCGGCTATAGTTATGCCTTCTGAAAAATAGGCTGAGGGCAGGTATTTTTTCCATGATTACAGCGACATGGAATAAAAAAGAACAGAGCGGACAGACAGGCGCGGCAGGCCCCTTCAACAATGGCGCCCGGCCTTTGGTCATGGCCTGCATCGGCGATGATGAGCCAGAACGCGGCGACAGCAGAGGGGCCGCCGGACTGGCGCAAGCCGTTGCCCGCCAGATGGGCGGTGATTTTCAGTATGTTGACTCAAAGAGGCTCGAAAACCTTCTCCCTCATCTTGGCGCCGACTATCGACTGGAAACTTTTATGGCCGGCCACGGCATCCCGGACATCGCCATCGGCCCCGCAGCACAATACGCTCAAGACGTTGCGGCCTGCTGTTCACGGAACCGCCGGGTTTTCACAGTGGCCTCCTGGAATGAAAATCTGCGCCGTATCTATGCGCCGAAAAGCAACATGGAGCTTGTTGCGCACAATCTGACTCCTGATCTTTTGTCCTTCGAGCGCGCCCGGTTCAGGGCTCAATACCCGCAAATCGAAGGGCCGTTGATCGCCGTCATGATGGGCAGCGGCTCCGAAGCGGAATTTATGTCGCCAAAAATAAGCCAGCTGGCCGGTGCCTATCCAAAGGTGACCTTTTTCCTGTGCCCCAGCCGGCGAACACATCGCGGAAAGGATCAGCTTTTAAAGGCCCTGCATATAAGTGGCCTGCAAAGCGCAGACGCCGGAAGCCCTGAACCCGGCGTCATCAGATGGGATGATCTTGAAGACGGGTCTGAAACGCCGCCTTTAACGTCCCGCGTCCCTCTCCGTCTCGGCAATGGCGCCGCCGTTTATCACATCGGCTACAAGGAGGCTGTTAAATATTACAATCCGTATATCGGCCTGCTGGCCGCCGCCGACCAGATCATCGTTGCAGGCGAGTCGCTCTCTCTTGTCAGCGAGGCCGTTTTCACCGGCAAGACAATCTATGCGTATAACATTTCACGCATGCAGCAGGATTTCAGAAATCTGGTCAAGGCGGGCTATCTGAAAGATATCCAGAAAACAGACTGTACAAAGCCTCTGCCGGTCAAAGCGCTGCCCCCCATCAATGTGATGGATGATGTTGCCCGAGGCGTTATCGAGAACTATTGGAAGCTGCAGGGCAGCCGCAGGCGCTCTTTCTCCGCTCCGGGTGCCGCGCCATGACGACCGCGCCCGCCGCCACACAACAATTCAACAACGGCGCCCGGCCTTTGATCATGGCCTATATCGGCAATGACGAACCGGAGCGCGGTGACAGCAAGGGATCCATAGGACTGGCGCAAAACATTGCCGAACAAATGGGCGGCGACTATATCTATGTGGATGATAGCCTGCTGAAAAAACTTTTTCCTCACATCGATGAGAAAAAGAGGATGACATCCTTCCTGGAAAAGAAAGGAACACCAGATATAGCGCTGGGAACGCGGGCTCATCGGTTTGAGGGACAGCGCGGTGTTTATGCGGTCACAGGATACAATGAAACGCTTTGTGAGGATCTCTGCTCGAATGAAACAATGCTGGTTGCCCACAATCTTACCAGAAATCTTCTGGCCTTCGAGCGCGCAAAATTTAAATCCCATTACCCGCAGATTGATGGCCCCCTCATCGCCGTCATGATGGGAGGGGGGCAGGAAAGCTTTCACAATCTTGCCTTGCATCTGATTGAGTTGGCCGCCGCCCATCCAAAAATCACGCTTTTCATTTGCCCCAGCCGACGAACGGAGAACGACAAGGAAGAACTGCTTCCAAAAATAGAGAAATATCTCAATACCATCGAAAGCATCCAGAGCGGCACAAAATCGGTGCCGCACTACATGAAAAATCTAATCGCCAGTATCTCCTCGTCACCAGCCCCGCAAAATCTGCGGGAAAAGATGGCCATTTTGCACGTCGATTACCAGGAAGCGCTCCAAGGCTACAATCCCTATCTCGGCCTGCTGGCATCGGCCGATCACATCATCGTGACGGGCCGCTCGCGCTCCCTGGTCAGCGAAGCCCTCTATGCAGGGAAGGCTGTCTATTTAGCCGCTGAAAACCATGCCGAAATACGCTATTACGACTTGTTTCGGAAAGGACACATCAAAGATCTGCTCACTACAGATTGCACAAAACCTTTACCAGCATGCTCTGTCCCGCTCTACAATATTACCGCCGCGGTCGCGGAAAGGATCATTTCTCAATATCAGATATATCGACGTCAAGGACAAGGCCCCGCGCCGGGTGCCGCGCCATGACCCGCGCCCTCCCCGCCACATTCAACAACGGCGCCCGGCCTTTGGTCATGGCCTATATCGGCAGCGATGATCCGCATCGCGGCGACAGCAAGGCCGCCCAGGGGCTCGGGCGCATCATCGCGAATATCATGAAGGGCGATTATATATATCTCGACAACGCCATGTTGCGACGGAGCTTTCCGCTTGTCGCCGACAGCCCCGGCCTGCTGACAGCTCATGCGAAGATTTACGGCATACCCGATATTGCCGTCGGCACATTTACGGCGCGCTTCATGGAAACCCCCTTCCGCCGCAAGGTGTTTACAGTCTCCGCTCTCAATGAAGGGATGGGGTTAATTTACATTCCCCGGGGAAAACGAGTCCCGGGATTTGTTCCCCATCATCTGACCCGCCAGCTTCTGGCCGCGGAAAAAGCCGAGTTCAAAAAACACTACCCGCAAATCGAAGGGCCGCTTATAGCCGTCATGCTGGGTGGAAAAAAACTGGCAAGGGCGCGGGATCTTGCTGCACATCTGGCGACCCTGGCCAGCGCCTATCCCAAAGCCACGTTTTTCTTCTGCCCCTGCCGGCGAACAGAAGATATGAAAGACCGGGCGATCAGACAGCTGAAGGGTGAACTCCGCGATATCGATACCCTCGCGCAAAAAGGCGTCCCGGCATTTAATCAGCGCCTGAAAGATATTTTTGCCAATCTTGCCGCACAGCCTCGCCGCTCAAGCCTGAGCAGCAACGTCACCATTCTCGATGTTGATTACGAACAGGCCATTGCCGGCTACAACCCTTATCTCGGCCTGCTGGCTTCCGCCGACCAGATTATTGTTGCCGGCGAATCCTTTTCTCTTGTCAGCGAGGCGCTCTTTACCGGGAAAAAAGTCTATACGTTCGAGCCTATCAACGATTATGCCGCGATTGAAAACGTGATCAGTCTGGAGCTGACGGATTGCACCAAACCCCTGCCCGTCGTCCGGCGTCCGAAACCCTTTGATCTCACCAGCGAGATCGCAAAAGGCATCGTGCAGACCTATTGGAAAAAACGTCTTACACCCGTACAGCCGCTAACCTTGATAAGCCTGCAACAGGCGCTGACAAAAAAGCAGGCGGCAATCCTGCAGGGCAATACCGCGCCGGGGGTCACGCCATGACCCTCGCCCTCCCCGCCACCTTCAACAGCGGCGCCCGCCCTCTGATCATGGCCTATATCGGCGATGACGATCCGCACCGCGGCGACAGCAAGGCCACCCAGGGGCTCGGGCGCATCATCGCGAATATCATGAAGGGCGATTATATATATGTCGACGCCGCCATGCTGGAGCGGAGCTTTCCCAAGCTTTCCGGCGGAAAAGACCGGCTTGCCGCCTACGCAAAAAGCCGCCGTCCGGATATCGTTATTGGCACCTGGAAAGCCATTACCGTCGACACCGATCACGACAGCCCGTTTTATACCGTTTCATGCCTGAACGAAGGAATAATCGGGCGCGCCCCGTCTAAAAAAAGACGGAGCGGGTTTGTCCCCCATCACCTGACCCAGGATCTTCTGACCGCTGAAAAAGCCGAATTCAAAAAGCACTATCCTAAAATCGAGGGCCCGCTGATCGCCGTCATGCTCGGCGGGAACCATGTGGAAATCCCGTATGATCTTTCCAAACACCTGACGTCCCTGGCCAGCGCCTATCCCCAAGTCACGTTTTTCTTCTGCCCTTGCCGCCGGTCGGGCCCCCTGAAAGACGATACAATCAGGTATCTGCGACGCGACCTCTTTGAAACTGAAAAACGTTTCCTGATGGACCGTCACACGCTTGACGGGCGCCTGAAAAAAATATTCGCCAATCTTGCCGCCCGCCCTCCCTCCCCGGGACTGACTGGCGGCACTTCCATTCTCGATGTCAATTATGACGATGCCATCGCCGGCTATAACCCCTACCTGGGACTGCTGGCCTCTGCAGATCATATTATTGTGGCCGGAGAGTCTTATTCGCTTGTCAGCGAGGCGCTGTTTACGGGGAAAAAAGTCTACACCTTCCATCCCGCACATGATTACACCGCCCTGAAGCGCGTGATTGATCTGGAATCAATAGACCATACAAGGCCCCTGCCCGTGTATCAGGGAAAATCCTTCGACCTGACCGGCGAAATTGCAACAGGAATTGTAAAGTCCTATTGCATTGACCGGGAACGCCGTAAAAACGCAACCCTCCTGGAGGCCGCGCCATGACCGAAAACGCAGCCCGCATCTTCAACAGCGGCGCCCGGCCCCTGGTCATGGCCTATATCGGCAATGA
>JANWLB010000101.1 GCA_025451095.1 Alphaproteobacteria bacterium | reverse complement strand
TTTTTTGTTCAATATGTCAAGTAATAAGGGCATAAAAAAAACCACCCCGCAGGGTGGTTTTAGCGCTGTTATTTTTATAGAAGGCGTCTTCTGGGCTCTTTATTGATTTCGCGCTGTGCGCTGACTTTATCAAAGAATGCGTCTTCAGAAAGAATGGTAACGCCGAGATCTGCGGCTTCCTGCAGCTAGCTGCCTGCGTTTCTGCCGGCAACAAGGAAATCGGTTTTAGCCGAAACGACCGTCTTCGGGTTGGCGCCGACGTCATGCGAAATGGCTCTGAGCTGCTCGCGCGTTCTGGACAAAGTGCCGGTAAAAACAACGGTTTTGCCTTCCAAAGGACCTTCACTCATCATCATTCTCCTGTGTTTAATGTGGAAATAAGGGAATAGGCATAACGGGGTTTTCGGGTTTCGTCAACGGGGTATATAAAATGATCACGGCCATTCTCAAAGAGCTGAAAGCCCTGCGCCGCAAGACGGACGGCGATGTTTATAATCCCGATATTGTGCGCATCGCCAACAGGATCGGTCTCGATCACAGCCTGGCCGTGAAGCTATGGGCACCCAAATATGACGCGGCGCGGGAACTGGCCATTCACATTGCCGACCCCGAAAAAGTCACCGGCAAATTTCTCGAGTCATGGGTAAAGGATCTGGATGAGTGGGGGCTGTGCGACGGGTTTACCGCCCGGCTGGTGCGCGGCACCCCCTTTGCCGTGGAAAAAGCCCATGCATGGGCGGAGCGTGAGCCGCTCTACGTGCGCCGCGCGGGTTTTTCGCTGATGGCGCAGATGGCGTGGCAGAAGAACGATCATCCGGACAGTGTATTTGCGGATTTCCTGCCGCTTGTGGAAAAGCATGCGGTTGATGATCGCCTGCATGTTAAAAAGGCCGTGAACTGGGCCCTGCGCGACATTGGCAAGCGCAGTCCGGCATTGGCGAGAAAAGCGCTGACTGTTGCGCGGCGGCTGCAGAAGGCGGACAATAAAACGGCGCAATGGGTGGGGACGCACAGGATCAAAGAGATAAAGTAACCCTATGGTTTAGGCGACAATCCTTCAATCTTTGCCTCAATACGCGCCTGATTTTCTACGATGCGGACGAATAAGGCTGCCAGACTGGAAACGCTGTATTCGTCCGTGCAAACTATTGTGGCTCTGTTCCAGATTTTTTTGTGTAAGGATTGAGCGTCTTTTAGCAGATCGTCGGTTTCCTGTGACATGGCATTTTCCTTCCTTTGATTCATGAGAGTATTTATCATAATATATAAAATATGTCAATTATTTAGGCGATGTTCTTATTTCGTTCATGCGATACACTATGATTCATGCGTATTCTCGGCATCGATCCGGGCCTGCAGAAAACCGGCTGGGGCATTATAGAGGCAGATAAAAACCGCCTGACGTTCGTCGGCTGCGGGCTGATTAAAACGCTGACCGGCCTGCCGCTCTATGCGCGGCTGGCGGAGATCGATGCCGGCATTGAAAAGATCATCGGGAATTTTAAACCCGACGTCGCTGCCATAGAAGAGACTTTCATGAACAACAATGCGGCGTCGGCGCTGAAACTGGGGCAGGCGCGGGGCGCGGCGATTGTTGCGGCGGCGCGCGCCAATCTGGAAGTGTCCGAGTACCCTGCCAATCTTGTCAAAAAATCCCTGACCGGCGCGGGTCACGCCGCCAAGGAACAGGTGGGGATGATGATCCGCACGCTGCTGCCCAAAAGCGGCCGACCCGGCGCCGACGAAGCCGATGCGCTGGCTGTTGCCATCTGCCATGCGCATCATGCACAATCGCGGGCGAGGACGGGGGTATCATGATTGCCAAACTGACAGGCTTGCTCGACAGCGTTGCGGCCGATTATCTCATTCTCGATGTGAACGGGGTGGGCTATCAGGTGCATGCCAGCCGCCGGACCTTATCGCGCGCGGGGCAGGCGGGCGATACGATTTCGCTGCTGATCGACACGCATGTGCGCGAGGATGCGATTACCTTGTTCGGTTTTTCTGAAGCTGCCGAGCAGGAATGGTTCCGGCTGCTCTACAGCGTGCAGGGTGTGGGGCCCAAGGCAGCGCTGGCGATTTTAAGTGTCGGCGAGCCGGACAGACTGGCCTTTGCGATTGCCTCCGGCGATGCCACCGCCCTGCGCCAGGCCGACGGGGTGGGGCCGAAACTGGCAACGCGCATCGTGACGGAACTCAAGGACAAGGTGGAGAAGATGGGCCTGACGGTTGCTGCGCCCAAGGGCACAAGCAAGGCGACGGGCGTCGAGGCGGGCGGGGGTATCGATCATGACGCCGTCTCCGCTCTGGTCAATCTCGGCTATGCGCGCAGCGATGCCTGGCAGGCGGTTGTCCATGCCCGCAAAAAATCAAATGATAACAGCGGACTGAACGATATTATTCGTCTGGCACTTAAAGAGCTGGCGTCGTAATTTTATTTGCATAAACATAGGGTCTTGGAGTAGAGTCTCTGCAAATAGGAGACTCCCTTATGCTGAAAAAACTATGGAAGGCGATTGAAGACAGGCAGTTGGCATTTGCAATCCTGGCTGATGACAATCTGGAGGCAGTCAAGAAAGATTTGGCGGAAGGCACATCCCAGACGCAGCGCAATCTGGCTTTATATGATTTGCGCGCGCAATTCGGCGGGGTTGCCATGCCGATGAGACAGGTCCGCAATGATCTTGAAATCCTGAAGCTTATCCTTGCCGAAGGAACGGATGAAACGCCGCGCAACAGTCTTTTGCTGGATATCGCTTATCACCCGGATCCCGATTCGGCAGAAAAAACAAAGGCGCTTCTTGAAAGGGGCGTTAGTGCGGATGCGCTTCAACAGGCCATGCTGCGGTCAATCCGTTCGCGTAATGTGGCCTGTTTCAATGTTCTCGTCGAGCATGTGGACAAGGCGTATGAGGGCCGTACCGCGGAGCGCGACCAGTATCTGCGCAATGTCATCAGCGGTTTTACGCCGTCCGAAGTGGCTTACGGCATCACGCAGACGTTGAATGACCATGGTTGTCTGCCAAAGCCTCTCTAAATGAAAAAGGCGCCTTAACGGCGCCTTTTGTATCTATATCCCTACAGGATTATTTTTTCTTGGCCTTGGCCGGTTTTGCGGCGGCGGGCTTGTCCGGGCGGGGCGCTTTTTTCTTCACGACGGGTTTTTCCGCCGGGGCTGCGCCGGTTCCTTCGCCGTCTTCACCCAGGCCGTAACCCGTGGTGCGCTCCGTAATGCGCGCCGACTTGCCGCGCAGGCCGCGCAGATAATAAAGCTTGGCGCGGCGGACCGAGCCGCGGCGCACCAGTTCGACGCTGTCGATGCGCGGGCTGTAGAGCGGGAAAACGCGCTCGACGCCTTCGCCGTAGCTGATCTTGCGCACGGTAAAGCTGGCGGTCATGCCGGAGCCGCTGCGGGCGATGCACACGCCCTCATAGACCTGGATGCGCTCGCGCGCTTCTTCGCCGGAACCTTCACGGATCTTGACGTTGACCTTGACCGTATCGCCGGGGGCGAAATCGGGGATTTTGGCGGCTTCTTTAGCTTTTTGAAGCTGTTTGGCCTCAAACTTCTGTAACGTATTCATTTTAAAGTCCTTTCTTTCCCTTATCAGGCCCCGAAATCAGCACCATGCCGGCGGGCCGTTTGTCATTTTCATGGGTCAAAATTGGCCCTTTTTTACAGGTTTGAGCGTTCAAACGCAAGGATTTTCTTAGTCTTTCAGCAAATCCGGCCGGCGCGTGCGGGTCAGGATTTCGGCATGCTCGCGTCGCCATTTCGCGATCTCGGCATGGTTGCCGGATTTGAGCACTTCCGGCACGGAATGAACGCCGCCGCTGGCGTCCGTCCAGTCGGCGGGCCGTGTGTAGTGCGGGTATTCCAGCAGGCCCTGGCTGAAGCTTTCTTCCGTGGGCGTATCCTCATTGCCCATGACGCCGGGCAGCAGGCGGATGCAGGCATCCATCAGGATAACCGCCGCCGGTTCCCCGCCCGAGAGAACGTAATCGCCGATGCTGATTTCCTCGAAGCCGTAGACGTCCAGCACGCGCTGATCCACGCCTTCATAACGCCCGCAGAGCAGGGTGAGAACGGATGTTGCGGCAAGCTCCTTCACCAGATTCTGCGTCAGAGGTTTTCCGCGCGGGCTTAGATAGATTTTTCGGCCCGGCTGCGGCAATGACAGGAACGCTTTCTCGATCACATCCGGCCGCATGACCATGCCGGCGCCGCCGCCGAACGGCGTGTCATCGACGGCTTTATGATTGCCCGTGGCAAAAGCGCGAATGTCGATGGCATTGAACGACCACAGGCCTTTTTCCAGCGCCTTGCCGGACAGGCTTTGCCCCAGCAGGCCGGGAAACATGCCGGGAAAGAGGGTCAGGATATTGACGTGCCAGATTTTCATGGTTCAAACCCTACCTAACATTCTGTTAAATAGAAAGTCAAAAAGCGCCGAATTCTCTTGAACTTTATAACTGTTTCTGTCTTCTGTAGCAGGGATTTTAAGCGCCAGAGCGGGCGTGGCGGAATTGGCAGACGCACTGGTTTTAGGTACCAGCGGGGCAACCCGTGGGGGTTCAAATCCCTCCGCCCGCACCATCATCGAAGGGAAATAAGATGCAAGTCAAGGAACTGAAGCACGACGGCCTGAGCTACGAACTGGAAGTCATCGTCACGGCCAAGGATATCGATGTCAAAATCGACCAGCGCCTGCAGGAAGTCGGCAAGACGCTGAAACTTCCCGGTTTCCGGCCCGGCAAAGTGCCGATGGACATCCTCAAGAAGCGCTATGGTCGCGCCGTTATGGGCGAAGTGCTGGAAAGCGCCGTCAACGACACAACCGTACGCGTGCTCGAAGACCGCAAACTGCGCCCGGCGCTGCAGCCCAAGATCGAGGTCAAGGAATTCGACGAAGGCAAGGATCTGAAATACACGATGGCGATCGAGGTTATGCCCGAAATCAAGGTCATGGAGCTAAAAGGCATTAGTCTCGAAAAGCCGGTTGTTCCGGTCGATGCGAAAGCCGTTGACGAAGCGCTGGAGCGTATCGCAGAGCAAAATCTCCTCAGCGATCCTGTTACCGAAGAACGGT
>JANWLB010000100.1 GCA_025451095.1 Alphaproteobacteria bacterium | reverse complement strand
TGGTGGCTGAGGAGGGACTTGAACCCCCGACCAAGGGATTATGATTCCCCTGCTCTACCGACTGAGCTACTCAGCCCCGGTATGGCTTATATAATAGAATATCCGCGTCTTCAGGCCATTCTGGCGTCCCCTACGGGATTCGAACCCGTGTCGCCTCCGTGAAAGGGAGGTGTCCTAGGCCTCTAGACGAAGGGGACCTGGAATGCGAAGTGCCCCCGTTTATAATGGTTTTCCCTTTCAAAAATCAAGCCGTTTTTCAGATAACGAAGCCCCTGTTTCAGGCCGGTTTTTACCTCCGGCCAACCCCGGCCCGGTCCGGCCCCCGGTTGTGGACAACGCCAAAAAAGGGGCAAAGCGGGACTGGCATCATTTTCCAAAACCCTCTATTGTGCGGCTTAAAGCAATATATATGTGTTGGATCCATGAGACGCCACACCGGTGAAAAGGGAAACGCCGCCTTGTCGAACGCTCTGCGTAAAAAAGACACGCCTGTCGCGCCTGCACCTGAAGAACGGGTAATCGCCCTTCTCGATCAGCTGGGCGAAAAGCTCGTGCGCAGCGAAAAAGAGCGGCTGGTCCTTAAAACCGTCCTGCGGCGCTATGATAGTCTTCTGGCCGACCTCGAGAGCCGCTCCGCCCGCAGCGAAAAAGCATTCCTGAGTCTGCAGGGCGCGGTTTCGCGCCAAGAAGAAACAGAGCGCGGCCTGCGTGAACGCCAGGAGCGCATAGAGAAAGAGCAAAAGACTCACGCCGAAAAATTGCAAAAGACCGACAGTCTGATGGAGCGTGTCGAGGAAGCTCTGGCCGATCAGGGCCGCATGAACCGCAAGCTGGAAAAAATGACGCAGGACAAGGTACGCCTCCTGCGCAAGCTGGAACGGATTGAGGAAACGGTTATCGCCACCAAGGAATCTCTGAACTCCAAGGCGCTGGTGCTCCTGACCGATCAAAAACTTGCCGCCGGCAGCACGTCGGGCCAGCTGCCCGCCGATCCGCTGAAAGACGCGCCGAAAAGGAAAAAGCTCGCCGGCGACTGGTGGAGCAAATCCCTTTACATTCAGGCCGCCGGTGTCGGCGCGCTGGTCCTGGTTGCGATTTTCAGCGGCTGGGCCGTCAGCCAGATGCCGATGCAAAGTGCCTCGCACGTCGCTGCTGAAACGGCCGAGAACACAGATGAGAACACGGCCGAACAAAGCGTGGCCGAGAACGCGGCTGCCGAAGACGTCACCAAAACCGCGGGCGATAAAACTGAAATGACGGCGGCCACGCCGCCCGACCAGCCGCTGGAACCCTCGCTGGCGGAGAGCACTGAACCCGCCCCTGAAAACACGGTCGTGGCCGACGCGGGCACAAGCGAAGATCCGGAAATGGATGCCATCGCCGCGCAGATGAACGAGATCGAGCCTTCAGGCAATCCCGTGCCTGAAGATCTTGAAAATGCTGCCGGTGCCGCAGCGCCCGATACAGAACAGGCCAGCCTGCCTGCCGCTGACGCCGCCGCACCCAGCCCGGACATCACGCAGGATTTGCCTGCCGACAAGGCGGCGAAAGATGAGTCGCCCGCGAATAAAGTTCTGGTCAGCGATGCGGATACCGAAGCCTTCCTGCGCTCACAGCAGGACAAGGGGTCTCTTACCGACCGGATCACGCCCGATCCGCGCCTGTCGCCCGTGGCCCAGGAGATTGAGAAAAAAGCCTTTGAAGGCATACCCGAGGCGCAGCACGATCTGGCCGCGATTTATACTGCCGGACACGGCAGTGTTCAGATCGACTATGTGCGGGCAGCCATGTGGTTCAAGGAAGCCGCACTGCAGGGCGTGGCCAACGCACGCTATAACCTGGGCGTCCTTTACCATCAAGGCATGGGCGTCGAGAAAAATATCGACACGGCCATCAGCTGGTACCGTTCTGCCGCCGCGCTCGGGCACCCGGAAGCACAGTACAATCTGGCTATCGCCTATATCGAGGGCGTGGGTACGAATTACAACCCGCGTCTCGCCGCCGCCTTCTTTGAAAAAGCCGCCAATTCCGGGATTACCGAGGCCGCCTACAATCTGGGCCTGATCCATGAAAACGGCCTTCTGGGCACGACCAGCCCGCGCGCCGCAATCTATTGGTACAAGCGCGCGGCCGACAAGGGCAGCCCGGAGGCGCAGACCGCCCTGCGGCAGCTGGCCAAGAGCATGAACATCGATGAAAGCGACATCAATAAAATCGTCCAGGAGCAGGGCGGCGGCGCACCTCAGGCGATCACGCCAGCAACCCCTGCCTCGACGCCGGAAAAGCAGCCTGTGAAAAAGAAAACCTCGGACGCATCGGACAGCACGGCACCGGCCAACGCCGCTGCAGCTCCGGTTAAAAGCGCCTCGGTCGTCCAGACCCCCTCCGCGCCGGTCTCAAAAGCCCCGCGGGGATCTGCCACGCGCAGCCAGGAGCTGACCGCCCAGATTCAGGAACAACTCATCCGCCTCAATCTTTTTCCCGGCCCCGCCAACGGCGTGGACACGCCCCAGACGCAGGACGCCATCCGCAGCTATCAGACTTCACGCAAACTGGAAAGCGACGGGCGCGCCAGTGAAGCCCTTTTGGTGCACATGCTGACAGATGAAACAAGCCCCGCCTCGCCCGAGTCACGGCAAAATGCCTCCCGGGCCGCGACCGAAACGGCACAAATTCTGAACCCGTAAAACCGAAAAGCTATTTTATACAGCGCGTCAGTTTGTCGCCGCGGCGCGTACGGCCTGCATCGCGCCGCCTCTGAAGATCTCCGCCGCCAGACTGTCCGCGGCGCGCGCGGGTGTAATCCCGCTTTCCCGCGCCATATCGAACAGGCGTGTCAGCATCGCGCCAATACCCTGAACATGCTTGAGCATCGCCGGGCGCGTCAATTCTCCGAACGGGCTGCGGCCGCTACGCTTGAAATATTCATACGCCACAGCAATAACGCCGCCTGCATTCATCACATAGTCGGGCGCGTAAAGAATGTTCCGCATGGCCAGCAGATCGGCATGGCGCGCCGTGGCCAGTTGATTATTCGCCGCCCCCGCTATAACGGCCGCTTTCAGATGAGGGATCGTGTCGTCATTCAGCTGGCCGCCCAGCGCGCAGCAGGCAAGAATGTCAACATCAACTGAAAATATTTCCTCCGCGCTGCATATCTGAAGACCAGGGAATTCAGCCTGCGCTTTTACCGTTATGTCCGGCCGGATGTCCGTGACGACCAGCCCGACACCGTCTGTATGAAGCAGACGGCATAATTCGTAACCGACAGCGCCCAATCCCTGCACCGCGACGCGGCGGCCGGCGAGCTCCACGCTGCCGAAACGGCTTTGCGCGGCCGCTTTCATCCCGCAATAAACGCCATAGGCCGTTACAGGCGAAGGGTTTCCGCCCAGGTCACCTTCTCCTCGTATGCCGACCACATAAGATGTTTCACGGGCGATTGCCTCCATGTCGGCTTCGCCGGTGCCGCTGTCCTCGGCCGTGATATAGCGCCCCTGCAGGGATTCAACTGCCCGGCCCATCGCGCGCATCAGGGCCGGCGTCTTGATCTGGCGGGAGTCACCCATGATGACGCTTTTTCCGCCGCCCAAAGGCAAACCAGCGAGCGCATTTTTGTATGTCATGCCGCGCGAAAGCCGCAGTACATCCTTGATCGCGTCACCTTCGGAGGCGTAGGCCATCATGCGGCAGCCGCCCAGCGCGGGACCAAGGGCCGTATTGTGAATGCCAATGAAGGCTTTCAGTCCGGTTTCACCGTCCTCAACACGAACAATTTTCTCGTGTGCATCAAAGTCAGGAAAATTCTTCAGCTCGTTCTGGCCCAGCTCTGTCGTGATCATTGCCATCTGTTCCTTTGCCGTCTGCTCTTTTTTCTTAAGTCCGCATCTTGTTTTTATTGCGCTGCAAAAAATTCGGCGGCTCCTCTTTAAATTATAACGCCGCCTGCCAAGCCTTGTCGTGCTCCGTTGGTGCCATCTTTTAATTCGACAGTATTTTTCGGTACACGGAGTCAAAAGGTACGATCGTGATCAATCCGTCAGAGAAACCGGCAATATTATTTCGTGTGGAATCCGGCTGAAAAAAAACCGCCGATCAGATCGGCGGCAAGGGAACAGATACCAGGTCGGTCAAAGGGTAAAACGGAGCAAATTCACTATCTATTCTCAGCATACATAAAATTTTATGTAAATTCAAGCGATTTCTGTATTTTTTATCTATCCTATTGATTTAAAAAGACTTAGGAGCCTTTCCATGTCCGGCGGCAGGGGCCGCTCAAAGGCCATTTCGGCACCCGTGCCCGGATGGATAAAAGCGATCCGCCCGGCATGCAGGGCCTGGCGCGGGAAGGCGCGGATGGCCGCCGCCGCCTCAGGCTCATACCTGCCTTTTTTTAAAAGCGCCGCTGCCGCCGTCGGCTGAATGCCATAGACGGGATCGCCGACCAGCGGGTGCTGAATATGCGCCATGTGCACGCGGATCTGATGCGTGCGCCCGGTTTCAAGACGGCATTCGGCCAGAGCTGCCACGCCGTCGCCAAACATCTCGAGAATTTCGTAGTGTGTGATCGCGGTACGGCCGTTCTTTTGGTTCACCGCCATTTTCTGACGGTTCACGTGATGACGACCGATGGGAATATCGACCGTGGAACGCCGCAGATTCGGCTTCCCCCAGACGAACGCGCGGTAATGACGCGACAGTGTTCGGTCGGCAAGCTGCGCCGATAATCCCTGGTGCGCCTTGTCATTCTTGGCAACGATCATCAACCCGCTCGTGTCCTTATCCAGCCGATGGACGATGCCGGGGCGCCGCACGCCGCCTATGCCCGAAAGGCTCTCTCCACAATGAAAAAGCAGCGCATTGACCAGTGTGCCGCGCGAATGACCCGGTGCCGGGTGAACGACCAGCCCCGCCGGCTTGTTGATCACCAGAAGGTCGGAGTCTTCATACACGATAGCGAGCGGAATATTTTCCGGCACCGGCGTATCATCCAGCGGCGGCGGCACCATCACCGTTAAACGCAGGCCGGCGCGGATTTTAAACGACGGGTCATCGCATGGCTTGCCATCCGCCAGCACGGCGCCTTCGGTGATCAGCTGCTTGAGTCGTGTTCGCGACAGGCCTGTGTCCTGCGCTGCCAGCCAGCGGTCAAGGCGTTCGCCCTGATCCGATTCCAGAACATCGATCGTGAAAATTTCGTCTTCGCTCTCATCTGCGTTATCGCCAGAGAGCGCCCCGCCATCGTCCGTCATGGCGCGGTCTTGTCCGCAGGCGCCGCGCAGGGATCCTTGAATATATCCAGGGCCGTGGCCACGAAAACCCAGCCTTTCAGTATGGGCGGCTCTTTCTTTTCATCAGCCTTGCCGTCTTTTTTCTGTTCAACAGACGGGCCTTCGGCCTTTTCTCCGGCTTTTACGGGAACGAACGTGTCGCCCACCATCTCGATATCCAGGGGCTGCGCGTCGGAGTGAATGGTGGCCGTCACGATCCTCTCTCCATTCCAGCCGGTGACGAGATCCCGGGCCTCGGCCTGGATGCCCTCAATGTAGGACTCATCCTGAATGACCGCGCCGTAAGGCGCTATCGTGATCAGGCGAACATGGTCGCGCCCGCCGCTGTCCCCACGCGCCTGCGCGTTAACGACAAGCATGATACGCCCGTCTTTCTGATCGCGCGCCAGCCCCACGCCGGTCATCGCATAATCAGGCCGGCGCAGGTACCGCTGCCAGAGTGTTTCCCCGGCAGCGTTGACCGCCAGAATCCAGGCCGCCCCGGGACTCCTGTCCAGCGGCATAACATCGCCCAAAAGGATAAAGCCGCGGCTTTCCGCCCCGCCCTCGGCTTCCATCGGCACGGTCTTTTTTACAACGGAAAAAGCGCCGCGCGGATAAGTCCTCTGCCACAGCACTGTACCATCGAAGCTGAGCTTCATAACCCAGCCTCCCATGCGTCCATCCTCCATGCGGATGCGTCCGCTGGCCAGATAGGTGTCTTCAGACAGCTTATCGAGGCTGCGCAGCTGGTTGGGAATGCCAGGACGGTAAGCGCGTCGCCAGACCTGTTCACCGTCGGGCGTAAAGCGGACCAGAACACCATGCTGGTCGTCCTCGTGCGCGTGGCTGATAGCGTGGGCGATCACGACGAATCCTGCGGTTTCAACAGCCGGCACCAGGCCGTAAGCATTATAATCGTAGGTGTCGTCCTTGAGTATTTTGTCTTTTTTGAAGTCGCCCTTGTCATCGTACCAGGACAGGCGAATCTGGCGCCGTTCTTTCTTTTCTCCGCCGCTGATATCAGAGACAACAAGATAGCCGCCTTTGATGGCGATCATCTTCACCGGCGTTTCGGCTTCTTTCGTTGGATAATCCTTTTCGTTCATGACCCGGCCACGACGGTTGATCTCGGCCAGCACCAGCTTCTCGGGACGCAATTCATCCTTGGACAAAGTGCGGCCCAAAACGAACATCGTGCCTGCCGGCAAGGGCAGGCCGGAGAAAAGCTGCGTCATTTTATCGGCCTGACCGTAAGTGGCGTCCCACACGGTGGGAATGCCCAGCCGCGGCGGCCGCAGCGTGACGATGGCCTCGAACGGCGCCTGACAGACCTGCGGCTGTGCCCCGGCGGAAAACGCGCTCAGGAACAGGATCAGGGCACAAAAAACAAAAATTTTGCGGGTTTTCATATATTTCTTGTCCGACGTCCTTCGTGCTATTAGTCTGCGGTATCGGCCTACACCGTACAACTTTAAAAGTGAGCCGGGAACAGCCCCCGGACGCCATTGTGTCAAAACGCAGAAAAATACTGATTGTCACCGACGCCTGGAAACCCCAGATCAACGGGGTTGTCCGTACTTATGAACAACTGGCCGCCGCGCTGGAAAAAAAAGGCCATGACGTCCGGGTGATTGGCCCGTCTTCATTTCCACGCAAACTGCCTCTGCCCGGCTACCGGGAGATTGAGCTGGCGGTGCTGCCGCGTCGCCGCCTGCGCGCCCTGATCGAAGATTATGCGCCGACTTCCCTGCATATTGCCACAGAAGGCCCGCTGGGGTGGGCTGCCCGGCACTATTGTCTCGATAAGGAGATACCTTTCACGACAGCCTATCATACCCAGTTTCCCGCCTATGTCGGACGGCGTGTCGGGCGCTTCCTGCCTTTTCTGGAACAGCCTGCACAAAATTTGACCGACGCCCTGGTCCGTCGCTTTCACGCGCCCGCCGCCGGCATGATAACGACGACACCGACACTGGAGCAGGAGCTGAGAACGCGCGGCTACAGCGTGCCCTTCTACCGCATGGTGCGCGGGGTCTGCGCCCGGTCTTTCAGCCCCGGCAAAGAAACTTTGTTCAGCCATCTGACCGGCCCGGTCGCGCTTTATGTCGGCCGCGTCGCCATCGAAAAAAACCTGGAAGACTTTCTGCGCATGGACTGGCCGGGAAGCAAGGTCGTCGTCGGCGACGGTCCCAGCCTGAACGCGCTGAAAGCAAAATATCCGGACGTCCTGTTCACGGGAAAAAAGACGGGGGCCGATCTGGTCAGTCACTACCGCTCCTCTGATGTTTTCGTGTTTCCTTCGCGTACCGATACATTCGGGATCGTCCTGGCCGAAGCCCTGGCCTGCGGTCTGCCGGTGGCTGCCTATAATGTTATGGGGCCGCGCGATATCATCACGGAGCCTTTTCTGGGCCACCTGCATGAGCACGATCTGGCGGCAGCGGCGCGTGGCGCACTGGCGCTCACAGGCGATAGCCAGAAGCGTCATGATCACGCCCGCGAGCACTTAAGCTGGGACACCGCAGCCGCACAGTTTTTAGAAATCCTTGAAGAAACCAAAAGTTAAAAGACTCTTCAGTCCGCGAAAAGCTCCGCCCGCAGGCCGACAAAGGCGGGATAGGGGTGGGTAATCACGAAAGTGGGAATGCCCTTCATGTATTCACTGAAGCGGCCCTTGTCCTCGAACTCACCCCGAAATCGCGATGAATCGAAAAATTCGCCCAGCTGCCCCGCGACACCGCCCGCGATATAAATTCCACCGAACGCACCCAGCGTAAGCGCCAGATTCCCCGCGATACGGCCGAGAAACCCAAGCATCAGATCCAGCGTTTCAACGCAAACGGCGCAGTTTTTATCCTGTGCCGCACGGCTGATCTCCTCCGGCGTGCGCTCGGGCAGGTCGCTCCGCCCATCGAGCAGGCGGATTCCATTGTAAAGATTGACCAGCCCCTTGCCTGAGCAGACACGCTCTGCCGATATGTGGTGGTACTTTTGTTCAAGAAGTTTTTTGAAAATATCGAATTCGCGCGGTGTGCGGGCCGGCATGGTCACGTGGCCGCCCTCGCCCGGCACCGCCATATAATGCGTGCCGTTCCATACCAGGCTGGCCGCGCCCAGACCCGTGCCGGGGCCGATGATGCCGATGGGCTCCCGTGAGACGGCACGACCGCCGCCCACCTGCCGCAGATCAGCGCCTTTGAGATGCGGCACGGCCAGCGCCAGAGCCCTGAAATCGTTCATCAGGTGAAAGGTACGCAGTCCCAGCGCGTCACGAACGTCCGCCACGGAAAAGGACCAGGGATGATTGGTCATGGAAAAACGGTCGCCCTGCACGGGCCCGGCTATGGCGACGGCGGCGGCCTGCAGTGGCCCGGAGAGATTCGCATGCGCCAGATAGGCCTTCGCCGCTTCGGCCAGTCCCGGATAGTCCGCGCACTTCAGAACCCGTTCGCCGGAAATTCCCTCGCGATCTGCCAGCGCAAACCGCGCATTGGTCGCCCCGATATCGGCAATCAGGCCTTTTTGATTGGCAGCGCCCACCTTTTTCTGAACATCCCTTCTCG
>JANWLB010000099.1 GCA_025451095.1 Alphaproteobacteria bacterium | reverse complement strand
GTTTCAAGACCCTAAAGTTTTCCCGTGAATGCGGGATCGTCAAGCTTGCTCCGGTGCCCGGGCGGAACCGGGGAGGCGAGGGTCCAGAGGAAGTCGAACTGGCGGCGGAACGTGTCCGCGATCGACTGGTTGCGGATGATGACGGTGCGGCGCGCTTCCCACATGATCATCACGAAGCGGTCCTTATAGACCAGATAGGGTATGGTGCCCATCAGTTCCGGCGCGATCCAGCGGTAGACGTCAGGTTTGGCGAGAAAGAAAGTATCATCCTTGCGGATGAGGATGCGTTCCCTGAACCCGGTTGCTTTCTGACAGGCATCGTAGCGCACGACCTGATCGGGCGCGTATTCAGGGAATTTCCTCTCATCCAGGTTGCACATGAGGGCTTCGTCTTCGGGGCCTTTCATGCAGGCGAACAGGTCGTCGTTCTGCTTTTCGATGAAATCGGCGCCTTCGTATTTATGGATCTCGAATATCTCATCGCGCAGGCAGACACCGTTGCCGGCGATGAACTGGATGCCGGCGTTCTCCAGCGCCGTTTGCACGGCCTTCATTGTATCCAGACGGGGAGAGCCGATAGCGCGTTCGATGTTGTTGATGCTGGGCAGGGACAGGCCGGATGCCGCGGCCAGCGTCGTCTGCTTCCATTTCAACAGGGCGCGGGCCGCTTTTACCTGTTCCGGCGTGATCATTTTGATTTTTTCTCTAAAAGTCCCATAGCATTTATATATTATATATAAAAAAATATGTATAAAAAGTATATTTAATCGTTTAAGTTATGAAAATGGAAAAGCAAGAGCCTATCGAGCTGGTTTTCGTTTCAGGCGCCTGCGGCAGGCTGGGCAAGGCGGTTTTGCTGGGAATGGCGGGGGAGAAGAACCGGTTCTGCTTCGGTTTCCAGAGGCACACGCAGGCGGTAGTGCTCCTGAATCCGCCGCTGGCGGCGCCGGTGGAATGGTGGCCCTGCGACATTGCAGATTTTCCGGCGGCGGCGGCATTGATCAGGAAACTTATCAGTGAGAAAGGAACGGCCGTCGGTAAAATAACGCTGGTTCATGCCATCGGGCCGTTCAAGTATGAGGGCTATCAAAAACCCGACGAAGCGGCTGCGCCCGACCCGCATGTCATGAAAATGAACTATGAAGCGTTCGTGAACATGACCGAGGCGGTTCTGGATGCGGTGAAGGATATCGGTCATCCTGTTCAGGTCAATTTATGCACCTTCGGCTCGGTCAGCGAAAAGTACAAAGTGCCGCTCTGGCATTCCTTCAATCTCGCAAAGCAGAAAGTCCGTGACTATATCCAGTTTAAAGCCGGCCAGAACAGGAATATTGCCGGCCTGTATGTCAGGACCAGCACCATCGACACCGGCAGCGAGAACAAGCTGCGGCCCCATGTGCCTGATAATATCAGGCGTTACTGGCTCGATCCGGAGAAGGTTGCGGAGTCCGTATGCGCGGATATGGAGAAGCTAAAACCCGGCGCGTTCGAGATAAAAGATATCATCGAGCCCATGCCCGGCTTCGACCCCGAAGCGTATTACCGGGATGTGCAAAAGCTCGATGCGCACTGGCGCTCGATGATGCCTAAACCGAAGAATTCTAGCCTAGAACCATAACAGGTCTGGATTCAGCAACAGGCATTTTACCCAGGAGAGTTTCAATCTGATTGCCGGAAAGCGTTCCATGCTGCAGAAGCCCCCTGGCAACCTTATCAACTTCATCCCGGTGCTCCCGGATGAAATCCAGGGTATTTTTGTAGGCTTCCCGGATCATCTTTTTCTCCACTTCATCTATCTCGGCGGCAGTGGCCTGCGAGAACGACAACTGGCCCAGAGGAGTGCTTTTCGTGTTGGCGAAACTAATAGGCCCCATGTCGGACATGCCGAATTCGCGCACCATGCGATGGACCATGTCAGTGACTGTGTCGATGTCGCTGCCTTCGCCGCCGCCGGCACCGGGCCCCACATCGCCATCATAGAAAATTTCTTCCGCGGCACGCCCGGCCAAGGAAGATTCTATATGGGACAGCAGGGTGCTGACAGATTCTTCATCCTTCACCGGTATGGACCAGACATGGCCGAGTGATTTTTCACGCGGTACAACGGTTGCCTTCATGATTTTATTCAGGCCATCGGCAAGTATTCTGACGGCGTGTCCGGCTTCATGAATGGCTGTGCGCTCCCGCTTTTCAGGCGACTGGACAACTGATTTTCTTTCTTTTCCACCCAGCGCCTCATCCTCCAGCGCCTTAACAAGATCGTCGTGCGTAACAAGCTTTTTGTTGACCTTGGCTGCCTCAATAGCGGCTTCATTAACAATATTTGCCAGTTGTGCGCCGGAAAAACCTGCCGAAGCCTTGGCAAGCATTCCGATGTCCGCGGAACCGTCCGTCGGTATTTTTTGGATATAAAGACTAAGGATCTGTTCGCGTGCTTTCTCGTGAGGCTTGTCGACAGAGACCTTGCGGGTAAGGCGTCCGGGCCGCGTCAGCGCAGGATCGAGAACTTCCGGACGGTTAGTGGCGCCCATGACAAAAACGCCGGAATTCTCTTCAAATCCATCAATTTCTGTGAGCAGTTGGTTCAGCGTCTGCTCCCGCTCGCTGTCAGGACCGCTTTTTCCCGTACCGCGGGCTCTTCCTACGGCATCGAGTTCATCGATGAAGATGATGCAGGGCGCGTTTCTTTTGGCTGTCGCAAATAATTCACGAACGCGCGCGGCACCGACGCCAACGAACATTTCCACGAATTCCGAGCCGGAGATGCTGAAGAAGGGAACGTTGGCTTCACCGGCAACGGCGCGCGCCAGCAGGGTTTTGCCCGTTCCGGGCGAACCCAGCATCAGGGTGCCTTTGGGCATTTTTCCGCCTAATTTGGCGAATTTTGCAGGGTTTTTCAAAAATTCAACGATATCCTGAAGAGACTCTTTTGCTTCTTCGTTGCCGGCAACATCTTTGAACGTTACCTTTTTTTGCGACCCTTTCTGGCTTTCTGATTTGAAATTACCTGCCATTTTCTTCTCAACGGAAGCGACACGATTCATCATGCGTCCCGCATTCCGGACAAGAAGAATCGCAGCTATGCCAAAAGACAGGAACATAAGTGCTTTTGAGGTTCCGGTTATCAGATTAACGATATCGTCAGCATTATAGGCCGCGGCGGCAGGTTCAGGAGCGCTGGTGGGATTGGGAGTAGCCGCGGCGGGTATGCCCAGAAGGGCAGCTCCCATAAACAGGCTGCATAAAAGCGGCGCAGTTTTCTTTTTATTTACAGTCATTTATAAACCTCCCGAGTGCAATTTTTCTATTCTTCCCCGGATATTTAAGCAAAACAATAAAATTATGTCAATATATTTATGTAAAAAATTCTACCCTCTATAGCGCAGCCTTTCTTTTCATGCTATGGGGAAATCCATGACTTTGCCCTTCATTAAAATGCATGGTCTTGGAAACGATTTCGTGGTGATCGACGCCATGAAGGAGAAGGTTTCCCTGCCTGACGACCGGCGGCGGGCCATCGCCGACCGCCGCTATGGCATCGGCTGCGACCAGCTGCTGGTGATGGAGCCGCCGAAGGACAAGGGCGCTGACCTGTTCATGCGCATCTACAATCCCGACGGTTCCGAGGCGCAGGCCTGCGGCAACGGCACGCGCTGCGTCGCGCATCTGTGGATGTCGAAAAACAACAAAAGGAACTGCACTATCCAGACGGTGGCGGGGCTGCTGAAATGCGGCATGGCGTCGAACGACCGCGTGCAGGTCGATATGGGCGTGCCGCGGCTGGGCTGGAAAGATATTCCGCTGGCCGAGGAGCGCGACACGCTGAACCTCGGCGTGGGGCTGATGCACGGGCCGCTGAACAATCCCGTGGCGGTGAATGTCGGCAATCCGCACGCCGTTTTTTTCGTCGATGACGTCCGCAAGGTCGACGTCGAAGGGCTGGGCCCGCAGGTCGAGAACCACGTCCTGTTCCCGCAGCGCACGAACGTCGAATTCGCGCAGGTCATGGCGGACGACAAGATCCGCGTCCGGGTCTGGGAGCGGGGCACCGGCGTGACGCAGGCCTGCGGTTCTGGCGCCTGCGCGACCATGGTTGCGGCCGTGCGTCGGGGTCTGACGGGGCGGAAGGCGGAAATCGTTCTCGACGGGGGCTCCCTGTTCCTCGAATGGCGGGAAGGGGACGACCGGGTCCTGATGACCGGCCCTGTTGCCTATGTTTTCGAAGGCAATTTGACATAGGTTTAGTCGAAATGCTAGGGTTTGCCTGATTTCAAAACCAAGGGGGAACGACCATGTTCAGCAGCAAGAAAGATACGCCTAATTTTGAGACCAGCGCCGCTAGCATCAGCCAGCACTATACTCTTGATTTTCAGGACGTGAAAAAGGCCTATGCGGACAAGCCCGATAGCCTGACCACGCATTTCAATGCCCTGGCCGACGCCGATCACAGAAGGACAAAGGATATAGCCTGGGCCGTCGGATTGGCCCTCACCGGTTTCGGCCTTCTGATTGTAGCCCTGCCGGTCTATTTTGCCGTGAAGCAGCATCAGAAAATCAATGAAATCGGCAGGACTGTCCGCGATGAAATTTCCCGCAGCAAAGCCCTGCCTCCGGCCACGCCGCCGCCGGCACCCTGAGCGCGGTTGACCTGAAGCGATAAGGAGATATTCATGTCAGAGACAGACGATAACAAAACGCCAGCCGAAAACCTGGAATCCAATGCCATGGATTTGGCTGAATGGCTCGATATCGATGCCCATGATATCAAAGCCGCCTATCAGGACAAGCCGGAAAGCCTGCAGGCTGTGTTTAACAAGGTTTCTGATGCAAAGGATAATGGCGCCTCTGTCCCTGTACTTTTGATGCTGAACGTTGCCGGTGCGCTTTTTGCTCCTATCGCCTTAGTGATCACAGCGCCTTTACTGCTTTTTGCTTTAAAGGAATCCTCGAAGCAGAAGAAGATCGAAAATACAGCAGCAGACATGATCAAGAGCGAGATCGAGAAAACCAAGGCGCTTCCGCCGGCACCCACACCGGGGGCGGGCTAAAGTTCCCATGGCTGTCGAGCCGTGGGTCTTTGAACTGGTCGAGCGCTATCATCTCCGCGAGGATGACGTGCTGGTCCTGTACGGCGACAAGCCTGAAATCGTCCGCGATGCCTTCAACAAAATGGCCAAAGCCGAGACCAACATGGCCGGCGGTTTCGTTCTGGGCCTGATGACGACGGTCTTGCTGGGCAGCGTCTTTCTTGCCGCTGCGGCCATACCGGGCGCCGCGACTGCCGGGTATATCGCCTACCAGCGGCGGCAGATAAAACAGGCAGGCGAAGACCTGAAGCGCGCGCTCGACTCCTGAGGCGGTTATAGTTTGACGGAATCACGAAAAAAAGGTACAAAACCGGGCATGAGTTCATCGTCCGAGCCGCAAATCGTTACCTTTGGCTGCCGCCTGAATACCTATGAGAGCGAGGTCATGCGCAGCCATGCCAAAACGGCCGGGCTGAAGGACGCCATCATCTTCAATACCTGCGCTGTAACCGGCGAGGCCGAGCGGCAGGCGCGGCAGGCCATCCGCCGGGCGCGGAAGGAAAATCCCTTTGCAAAAATCATCGTTACCGGCTGTGCCGCGCAGATCGACCCGGAGGGGTTCGGCGCGATGCCGGAAGTGGATCAGGTTATCGGCAATGACCTGAAACTCAAGGAAGAAACATGGCTGGGCCTGAATGGCGAAAAGGTTCTGGTGAACGACATCATGGCGGTGAAGGAAACCGCCGGGCACCTGATCGAGGGTTTCGAGGGCCGGGCGCGGGCCTTCGTGCAGGTCCAGAACGGCTGCGATCACCGCTGCACCTTCTGCATCATTCCTTATGGCCGGGGACCGTCGCGCTCGGTACCGATCGGCGTGGTCGCCGAGCAGGTGAAAAAGCTTGTTGAAACAGGCTATAAGGAGATTGTCTTCACCGGTGTTGATATCACGTCCTACGGGCCGGATCTGCCGGGCAGCCCGACGCTGGGCCAGATGATCCGCCGGGTACTTGCGCTGGTGCCGGAGCTGCCGCGCCTGCGCCTGTCATCGCTTGATCCCGTCGAGATGGATGAGGATCTGTGGCGCCTGATCGCGGAGGAGCCGCGCCTGATGCCGCATCTGCATATGAGCCTGCAGGCGGGGGATGACATGATCCTGAAGCGGATGAAGCGCCGCCATCTGCGCGCCGACGCCATCGCCATGTGCGGCCGTGCACGGTCCTATCGCCCGGCTATCTCGTTGGGCGCGGATATTATCGCGGGCTTTCCCGCCGAAACTGAAGATATGTTCTCCCACACGCTGAATATCGTGGAAGAATGCGACCTGACATTCCTGCATGTATTCCCGTACTCGGCCCGCAAAGGCACGCCGGCGGCCCGCATGCCGCAGGTG
>JANWLB010000098.1 GCA_025451095.1 Alphaproteobacteria bacterium | reverse complement strand
GCTCAATGACATCGACCATCCAGCCCATCACCAATCCGCGCCCGACCGGCGTTTCGAAACAGGGTGAATCCCCGCGCAGCAAGGGAGAGAGCAGTTTTAAGAAGCCCACCCCGAAAAACATGAAAAAACTCGAAGACGCTCTCCAGAAAAAAGAGCAGGAAAACTTCGAAAACGCAAAGGCTCAACTTGAGAAAAAGCTGAAGGAAGACCCCGGGCTTGCTGAACTGGCAAAAAATCTGATGGTCGACGTTACACCTGAAGGACTGAGGATTCAGCTGATCGACCAGGACGGCAAGCCGATGTTCCCCTCAGGCAGTGCCGAGATGTTCGACTATACACGCAAGCTGGTCAGCGTCGTGGCCGGCGCTATCCTGAAAATGCCGAATGATATTTCCATCCGCGGTCATACCGACAGCTTTCAATATTCCCCCGGCGCCAAATATACCAACTGGGAGCTGTCTTCGGACCGCGCCAATTCATCCCGGCGCGCCTTGCTGCAGGACGGCGTTCCCATGGAACGGCTGGCCAACGTCATAGGCAAGGCCGACCGCGAACACCTGATCGCCGAGAACCCGAAAGACCCCCGCAACCGGCGGATCAGCATCATACTGCTGCGGGAAACCATGGAGCACGCCTTTGAGCGCGGCGCCTTTGGAAAGGATCTCCCCGCCATTGAAGAATCAGAGAGCATCACTGATCAGGAGGCAGAGGATCAGGCCGAAGATGGCGAGGTGAACGAAAATGGCGAACCCGTCACCACTCAGGGCGGCAAGCCGGCGGGCACATTCCAGAGAACCCCCGGAAAAGTCTACTTCCCCTGAGATTAGCCGGGTGCCGGGGCCGCTTTTTCAGCTTTCACCCTGGGGAGCCGGGAAGGATAGGCCTTGGGATCGTAATCCTTGGTGACGTCCACTGTCACACGCAGCGTTGTGTCTTCATAACGGAGCCAATCTCTGCTTTGAAACTGCTCTATGAAATCAGCATATTGACTGCTCGGAAAACGGTCGTCATGGGGATTGTCCCGTTCATGCGATATCCATTCAACTTTAACGGAACCGGCAGCCCCCAGTTCTTTCAGCATCGCCTTAAATGCTTCGCCGTTACGAATCTCCTCATAAGAAGCGCAATTCATCAACTCGGAGGGGCTGTTGGCACGGCCTAGAAATCTGTAGCTGAACCCAAACTGTCCGCGTCCAATATTGCACTCTTCTCCCGTATAAGATTTTAGTTTTTCTTCGCTGCGGAAGACAGTGGTTGGCACACGAGTGATTCCCTTTGCTTTCGGATTACCGGATTCATCAAAAGCGTCTGCTTCGGCAGCAATACCTCGACGGATTTGTTCCGTTATCTGTGTCAAAGCGTAGGACAATCCGGATAAAACTCTTTCCTTCCGATCTGCAAGCTCTTGCCGGAAAGCTTGTTCCTCCCGCGCCGGATGTCCTTCTGCTGCCCGTCTTAAAACTTCACGGGCACTTGCTATTGTTGCTGTATTCGACGCTGATGCCATATCCGTCTCCCTTAAATTATTATGTGTATTATTAACATCTAAAGGAGCGGCAAAATTTTGCAACAGGATTTTTTGATAAAAAAGCGGGAATGATAGAATAACTAAAATTTATTGCCCTTCGGAAATCCATTGGGCGGCAGACGGCCGGCCTGGGCGCGCTGGCCCAGCCAGAGTTTAACGTTATCGACCTTATGGTCCGTGCCGCGGCTGGTGTAGGTCAGGCCGGCAGAAAGTTTGAACGCCTTGGCGTCGGCGGCGCTGCCTTCCTTGTAACGCTGCAGGATTACGCCCTTCCCTTTGCCCATTTCAGGAATTTCCGAGAGCGGGAATACAAGCATCTTGCGGTTCGTGCCGATCATCGCGACATGGTCGGCATCGGGCGGAATGATCACGCACAGGCGCGCTTCTGATTTTTCATCCAGATTGAGCACCTGCCTGCCCGCCCGCGTCTGCGCCAGCACGTCTTTTTCCGCCACGATAAATCCGCGCCCATCATCCGACACCACGAGCAGGCGCCGCTCGGCGTTATAAACCGCGAGCCACGCAATATCTGCATCGTTCGGCAGATCGACCATCAGGCGCACCGGCTCGCCAAATCCCCGGCCTGGCGGCAGCTTGTCGCAACCGATCGTGTAAAAGCGTCCGTTGGTGGCAAAAAGGACCAGCTTGTCATTCGTCTGTGCCTCGATCACGAACCGGCCGGAATCGCCGTCCTTGTATTTAAGGTCCTTGGGACTGATTCCGTGCCCTTTCATGGCACGGATCCACCCCTTGTCAGAGCAGATAACCGTAACCGGCTCTTTCTCCATCAGGGCTTCGGCCAGCTCCTCTACATCCACCGGCGACGGCGCCTTGTCGATCTTGGTCCGGCGCTCGCCCAGGGTCGTGTCCGGACCAAACATTTTCTTGAGTTCGCCAATCTGCCTGCGGATCTCTTTCCACTGCCTGGCTTCGGACTTGATCAGGGTCTGAAGATGGTCGCGCTCCTTGCTTAAGGCGCTATGCTCCGTCTTGATCTCGATCTCTTCCAGCTTGCGCAGGGAGCGCAGACGCATATTGAGGATCGCCTCCGCCTGCACGTCCGAAAGCTTGAAGGCTTTCATCAGCTCGGCCTTCGGATCGTCCTTCTCGCGGATGATCTTGATGACCTTGTCGATATTCAGATAGACGATCAGGTAGCCTTCCAGCACCTCGATCCGGTGTAAAACCTTGTCCAGGCGGTGCCGGGAACGGCGCACCAGAACGTCCTGCCGGTGCGCCAGCCATGCGCTCAGAACCTCTTTCAGGTTCATGACCCGGGGCGTAAGGCCGCCATCCAGAACATTCATGTTCAGCGCAAAACGCGTTTCAAGATCGGTCTGGCGGAACAGCGTTTCCATCAGAAGCTCGGCCTCTATATTCCGGCTTTTAGGCACCAGCACCAGCCGAACATCCTCGGCGCTTTCATCGCGCACATCATCCAGCATGGGCAGCTTGCGGTCATTGATCAGCTCGGCGATTTTCTCGACCAGCTTGGATTTCTGCACCTGGTAGGGAATCTCCGTGACCACAATCTGGTAGGTGTCGCGCTTTAACTCTTCAACCTCCCAGCGCGCGCGCAAACGGAATGAGCCGCGGCCGGTCTTGTATGCTTCGAGAATATTTTCTTTCGGCTCGACCAGTATGCCGCCCGTGGGGAAGTCGGGGCCTTTGACGACTTTCAGCAGGTCTTTGATTTCCGGTTCTTTCTCGGAATCGAGCATGAGCTCCATCGCTTCGCACAATTCAAAGGCGTTGTGCGGCGGAATGTTGGTCGCCATGCCGACCGCGATACCTGAGGAACCGTTGGCCAGAAGATTGGGAAAGTTGGCGGGCAGAACTATAGGTTCCTGTGAGTCGCCGTCATAGGTCGGGCGGAAATCCACGGCGTCTTCATCGATACCTTCGAGCAGGAGCTCCGCCACCGTCGTCAGGCGTGCCTCGGTGTAACGCATGGCAGCAGCATTGTCGCCGTCGATATTGCCAAAATTCCCCTGACCATCGACCAGCGGGTAACGCACGGCGAAATCCTGCGCCAGACGCACAAGCGCATCGTAAACCGACTGGTCACCGTGCGGGTGAAACTTACCGATAACGTCGCCTACAACCCGCGCCGATTTCTTCGGGCCCGTCTGGGCGCCCAGCTTGAGCTGGTACATCGCGTACAAAAGACGCCGGTGCACAGGCTTCATGCCGTCGCGTACATCCGGCAGGCTGCGGCTCATGATAGTGGAAAGCGCATAAGAAAGGTAACGCTCGGACAGGATTTCGCTGAGCGGCTGATCTACAATGACTTCTTCCCGGGCGGGAGCGCTGCTACCCTTGCGTGCCATAACCTGTCAATTCCCGGCTGATTCCTGACTCGGGATGATCCCCGTGCCCCGTATATCTGGCAAACCTTTCCTCAAAACGCAAGCGGTCTTCCGGCAGGCCGTTACTGTGGTGCACGAAGACCCAGTGTTCAAGAAAATAACCCGTCAGGCGCAAGCCCTTCATTACCTCCTCTGCCGATGCGTCCCCGCCCCCCGGCTTTAAAAATGCCGGTATGGGCAACAGCCTGTCTTTATATAACTTTCCAGCCTCCGCGCTCACCGCCCGACCCGATTTCGGACTGACCCAGGTCAGGGTTGCGGGATCACCGCCGGCCGCGCATTTCGAAAGTTCAATCCCGAATCCCAGCTCCCGCAACAGCGCCAGCTCCCACGCCGTGTAAGCCGCGCCCCAGGCTTCCCCCGCCAGCGTTTCGATCAGCGCCATGAATCCATAAAAAAGTCCGGGGTGAGATTCGCGTTCCGGCAGGGCCGCATCGCACAGGCCGCAAGCCGACAGCAGCGCCGCCAGCTTCAGCGGATCCTGCATCAGCCCGGCCGCCGGATGCCGCTCCTGCTCCACGACATAAGCGCCCAGCTGATCCGCCACGCGGGAAGACCATGACGCGCTGACCAGGCTGCCGGGTTCCAGAACGCCACGCAGGCGCGATGAGCGGCCGCCCCGGACATAACCCGCGTGACGGCCGTGATTTTCCGTCAAAAGATGGACGACCGCGCCGGCCTCTCCGTGCGGCCGTGCCGAAAGAACTATGCCTTGATCCCGCCACTGTTCCATGTGAATCTATTATGTACGCACCAGTCTTCAAAGGGTACAGGAAACTTCAATGCTTCCCGCGAAATCGTTCTACCTGATCCGCCACGGCGAAAGCGTTGCCAATGTAACTCACATCACCGCCGGCGGCCAAATGGACAGCCCCCTGACCGAAACGGGCCGCGAACAGGCGCGCGCGCTTAAACCTTTTCTGCCGCATCTCGATATACAGCCGGAAGTTCTGTACCACAGCGATATGCAGCGGGCCCGTGACACCGCCTTGATCCTGAACGAGTCCCTCGACCTCGAGGCACAGGAAATGCACAATCTGCGCGAGCACGATATGGGCGAATGGGATGGTCAACCCTGGCACCTGATCCTGCCCAAGCTTGAGAATGGCGAAACGCCGGCCGGCGGCGAAGGCGAGTCCGCATTTGCCCAGAGAATCCAGAGCACCCTGACCACAATATTGGAAAAAGGTAAGCTGCCGATCATTGTTGCCCATGGCGGGCTGTTTCATGCCATGGGCTTTCTGTACGAATACGGCATGTCAAACGTCCAGAACTGTCACCTTCATTATTTTGAGCCCTTCCCGGCTTACACGCGATTTCCCTGGCGCGTCTGGCAGTTCGACATCGAAGGCGGAGAGCTGAAGAAAAGCCCGGCACCGTTCTGCCTGTCTCAGGCCCTCGACCAGATTTTCTGAAATACGGCAAAAGCCTGCCGGGTTTCCGCCACGTCATGAACACGGAAAACCTGTACGCCTTGCTGCAGGCACCAAAGCGCCGTCGTCAGCGACCCGGGCAGACGGCGATCGGCGGGCGTCCCCGGGCAAATCTTTTCGATAAAACTTTTTCGGGAGAGCCCGACCAGCACAGGCACACCCAGTTCCTGAAACCGGGCCATGTTGTGGATCAGGGTCATGTTGTGATCAAAACTCTTGCCAAAGCCGATGCCGGGATCAATCAATAACCGTGATTTATCTATTCTATGACTTGCACAAAAAGAGATTCTTTCCTGCAGAAAATTAAAAACCTCCTGTAATACATTATTATAATGAGGATTTTTTTGCATGGTCATGGGCTCGCCCTGCCTGTGCATCAGACAAATCAGTGTCTTGCCGGGTGAAACAACGGAGATACTTTCAGGGTCATCCATCAGCGCACTGATATCATTTATGATTCCTGCTCCCGCTTTCAGGGCCGCCTTCATAGTCGCCGCATGACGCGTATCCACAGATATGTGGGCCCCGCAGCCCTTCAATCCCTCAACAACCGGAATAATTCTGTCAATTTCAGCGGCGGGCGAAACGGGCGCGGCACCGGGCCGGGTCGACTCACCGCCGATATCGACGATAGCCGCCCCCTCCTCAATCAACCGCTTTGCATGATCGATCGCGCGTTTCGGATCAATAAACCGCCCGCCATCGGAAAAGCTGTCTGGCGTCACGTTGACGATACCCATCAGTACGGGACCCCTGGCGAAGGGGTGCGCATCCATACCCATGCCCGTATCCAAAGTCATAGTGGCCTTACCTCCTGATCCGGCGGCAAGACACGAATCAGTGTCTCCACATTCCGACCCAGCACGGGGTGAATCCAGTCCGGCGCAACCTCCTGCAGGGGCCGGAGCACAAAAGCACGTTCCTGCAGGCGGGGATGAGGCAAAGTCAGAAAAGATTCGTTCATGACCTCATCATGATAGGCCAGCAGATCAAGGTCCAGAAGGCGCGCTTCATTACGTGCCCCCCGAACCCGGCCAAAATCCTGTTCGATACCCTGAAGAATCTGCATTACGCCGAAAGGCGGCAAGCCGGTCTCTATCGCCGCCACTTCATTATGATACCAGGGCTGGTCCGATACGGGCACAGGCGCTGTCAGCCATGTACGGGAATGACAAAGAATACGGAGCCCTCTGACCGCCATCTCCCGGCGGGCCTCGGCCAGAGTCTCCTGCGGCGCGCCGAAGCTGCTGGGAAGGTTGGCGCCGAGGGCAACGAGAATCAAGGATGTACCACTAATGATCGCTAGGCGTAAGGGCCCTGCCAGTGGCGTACGCGGCCCGTATCCACATGCACGAAATTGCTGGCCGGATAATAGCCCACCCCGCCCGCATGCAGATCCATCGCCACGTTATGCAGTGACCTCGTTGAATAACCGGGCAGGCGCATATCTATTGCCTGGCCTGTGAGGTGCAGGGAGTTACGGGCCACACCGCTGCTGGCGCGCCGAAGCATATCGTTCGTCTTGGGCGAACGGTAGCCGGACAGAACTTCATAGCCTGAGCGGGCGCCTGAGTTGCGGTGAACCATGTACAGGATGTCGATCGCGCGCGGATCGATGGGAAAAACATCGTTGGTGCGAAAATCGCGCAGCACGACATTCAGGCGATCGAACGCCTCAGGAATATAGCGGCTGCCCACGCGGTAAACGCCGTTGAAGCTCTCACCCGTATGGCCGTTGTGAAGAGAGATGGAATAGGAAACATTATTCACTGGCGGCGCGAGACCGGCGGCGATCGCGTCGGGGGCTAAAAATCCCAGAGGCAGTGTGCCCAGAAAACCAGCAAGTCCGGCTTTCAAAATATCGCGCCGGTTCAACGCGGGAGCAATCATGCGGGTAGTCGGCCCTTGACTGGCCGTCTTTTCAACTGTTTTGTTCATGCTGTATGTCTTTCTTGCTTCTGAAAAATAAAATCCCTGCTCAGCATTCTCTGATTTTACCAGAGTTCGCATATGCGTCAAAGTCAGGATCTTAATTTTTCTGTTAATATGGCAACAGCTTTATTGCGCTGATGCGACCTTTAGCTGAGACGGCAGACTTACCGTTCTCTCCTCACCCCGATCGGACTGCGGCAGCCAGAAACCGTTCATGGCGCCCAAGACCTCGATCAGCTTGCGGTCCCTCTTGTAAACATCCGATCCGTAGACCAGCTGTTCCCGGTCGTCCATCCAGATGCTCTGGTAGACGATGTAGACGGGCAGTTTTTGTTCGGCGGGGACCTCGACCGTTTTACCCGTTTCAATCAGATAGTCCATTTCCGCATCCGTCCAGCCCTTGTTGCGCGAAAGAACAAAACTTGCGATCTTGCGCGGCTGCGAGAGCCGGATACAGCCCGAGCTGGCTGTGCGGTCATCCTTGTCGAAAAGTTCAGGATGGTTCGTGTCGTGCAGATAGATGTCAAACTCGTTCTGCATCAGCACACGCACGCGGCCCAGCGCATTATGATCACCCGGTACCTGCACCATGTTTATATGGTTGAGCTCGGCGCGCGATATATTGTTCCAGTTGACGGATTCAGGGTCGATGGTCGGCGCGTTTCTGCCGTGTCCCCTGAACAGCTCGATCCCTTTTTCCACCAGCGCCAGCGGATTTTCCTTCAGCTTGGGCAGCATATCGGCCTGCTTGATGCCCGTGGGCACCGTCCAGGTCGGATTGAAGCGTATGCCCGTTATCTCGGTTTTAAAATCGCGCGTCTGGCGCACAGGCATGCCAACAACCACCGGCATCTTGTGGACAATGCGGTCCTTTTCGATCGCCCACAGCGTCTGCGAGGGGATATTGACGACGATATAACGTTCCGGCAGCTCCTGATCCATCCAGCGCAGGCGCTCAAGGTTGGCGACAATCTGCTCCATCTGGCCACGATTGGTGCGATTCAGAAGCGCCAGCGTTTTTGAACCGATGATGCCGTCTGCGTCGAGGCCATGCTGTTTTTGAAATTTCATCACGGCAGCGGCCAGCTGGTCGTCATAAAAATTCTCAGGGCCGTTTTCAGGGTTATAGATTAAACCCATGCGGCCGCGCAGCGCGGGTACTTCCCTGTGCCGCTCGCCGGGGCGGAACATGGTGAGCTTGAAATCGATCGGCAGAAACCGTTCATAATCATTCCGCTCATTCGCCAGCCGCAACAGCTCACTGCGCAGGGCGTTATATATCTTTGTATGGGGCGCAAGGCCGGCCAGGGCCTGGGCAGGATTCTTTGCCTGTGAAACCGCGGCCATAACTTTTTCTCCAGCCATCGGCTGACGCCAGAATTCAGCCTTCTGGCGAACGGCCGCCGGATCGACTCGCATGCCGGTTACATCGCGGCCGTAATGCATCGCACCGTCAGTCAGCAACAGCTCAAGCCGCACACGATTTTTTTTGGAAAGATGCGGGGCCTTTATCAGAGATTCAATTTCAGTCGCATGATAGGTATCGGGGTTGAGGCCGTGCGTCCATGAATCCTTGAGAACGGACAATGTATCTTTGATCTTGCGTTGGCTGCTGTCATAACCCAGCCAGAAAGGATGATTTTCACGGGCGGCATAAAAAGCCCGGATGGCCGGGGCGTCCGAAACCCGCACGCCCTCAAGCAGATTAACGGCCAGAACGTCGGTCAAAGATTTTTCACTGAGCCCCGAATCGCCGTGGTAATCGGCATAAGACAGAACCGGCAGGCACAGCAGGAGAACCACCAGGCATAAAGCAGTGGCAAGACTTTGATTTTTGTATTTACGAAATCTGGACATGGGTCGCTCCCCCGCGGCTACGACCCTTTTATTATCTCGTTTAAATATTAACAGTTGCTTAGCAACATATTGAATTTTAAGAGAATTATGGAATTTTGGCCGGGCTACAGATCTGCAAAAACGTGTTTTTCGGCCTTGGCCCCCGGATGCGTTACCGCCCCCCGGAATGCCGGGCCAACCTGCTGCGCATACTTCCATAGGGCGCCGGATTGGTAATTATGCTCACGCGGCTTCCATTGAGCGCGCCGGGCCTCCAGTTCAGCCGCTGACAGTTTGACATCCAGCGTGCCCTTCTCCGCATCGATGCTGATGATGTCACCGTCACGGAGCAAGGCGATCGGCCCGCCGCTCGCCGCCTCCGGTCCGACATGGCCGATGCAGAATCCTCGTGTGCCGCCTGAAAAACGCCCGTCAGTGATCAGCGCAACCTTGCCGCCCGTGCCCTGCCCGTACAGCGCCGCCGTGGTCGAGAGCATCTCCCGCATACCCGGACCGCCGCGCGGCCCTTCATAGCGGATAACCAGAACATCACCGTCCTTATAGTCGCGTTTCTGCACAGCGGCAAAGCAGGCTTCCTCGGAATCAAAACAGCGCGCGGGTCCCTCGAATATGAGATCGCTCATCCCGGCGATCTTGACGATGGCCCCTTCGGGCGCGAGATTGCCTTTAAGCCCGACAACGCCGCCCGTCGGATAAATCGGGTTTTTCACGGAATAGACGACATCCTGTCCCTGCGGAAACTTCACATCCTTCAGATTTTCGGCAATTGTCTTTCCCGTCACAGTCAGGCAGTCGCCGTGAATGAAACCATGATCCAGAAGCTCTTTCAGAACAACGCCGACACCGCCTACATCGTATAAATCCTTCGCGACGTATTTTCCGCCCGGCCGCAGATTGGCGATATAGGGCGTCTTTTTAAAAATCTTTACTACCTCATCCAGGTCGAAATCGATCCCTGCTTCATGCGCAATGGCTGGCAGATGAAGCGCGGCATTGGTGGAGCCGCCTGTCGCTGCGACAATCGCCGCCGCGTTTTCGAGCGCCCGGCGCGTCACGATGTCACGGGGCCGGATACGCTTCTCCAGAAGATCGACGACGATGCGGCCAGAGGCTTCGGCATACTGATCCCGCGTTTCATAGGGCGCCGGAGCGCCTGCCGAATTGGGCAGCGCCAGACCGATGGCTTCGGACACGCAGGCCATGGTGTTGGCCGTGAACTGGCCGCCGCAGGCGCCCGCCGACGGACAAGCGACGCATTCAAGCTCATGCAGATCCTCATCGCT
>JANWLB010000097.1 GCA_025451095.1 Alphaproteobacteria bacterium | reverse complement strand
TGGTAATCCAGTCCCTTGTAGTTCAGACATTCCATCACCAGGGCTTTGACGTTTTTGTTAAAGCGGCGGAAACGAGTCTGGTACAGCGTGTTGGTCAGGTAGACGCGGTAGAGAAACTTTTCCGGCTCCAGTTCCACCGCCTTTGAAAGATTGTTGATCGCGTGAAGCGGTTTTCCGACAGACATATGCGTCAGTCCCAGCTGGGCAAAGGCGCCTGCATTGTGCGGTGTTAAAAGAGAGACCTGCTCAAGGCACAGGGCGGCTTCCTCTGTTTTTTCCTTTTTGATCAGGATTTCCGCGATGGTCTGGTAGGCTTTGCTCAGGGCGTTTACATCAAGTTTTTCGTTGAGTTTTGCGACATCTATCTCGAGCTGTGGAAAGCTGCGCTTGAGAGCGGCGATCTGGAAATGCGCGTCCGCGTAGTCGCGCTGCAGCTCCAGGGCGCGGGTGAAAGCCTCGATTGCTTCTGCGTTCTTGCCGGCGTCTTTTAGCGCCATGCCCAGGTTCCTGTGATATTCGGCGACATAAGGATTTAAATTTACGGCCTTGCTTAAGGCCTCGATCGCCGGTCCGGTGTGCTTGGCATCAAGGCAGGCTTTGCCCAGATAATTCTGGACCGTGTGATCCTCAGGGCGCTGGTGCGCCACTTCACGAAACAACTTCTCGGCTTTGCCGAATTCGCCGGACTTGAGATGAATTTGTGCTTCCTTGTAGGTCCGGTTCAGGGCCTCAAGGTTTTTATTGTTGCCGGCGCGCCGTTGCTTGCGGTTGCTGCTCATGGCTGAAAGCATGTCATATTTCTCCCTGTAAAGAAAGGGCGCGGCCTCAGGGGAAGTCTTCTCTTCCTTTTCCGGCCGCGCCCCTGTACTCCCGCCGGGACTCCTTCTGGAGCGGGGCGGCAGTTCCTAATGAGTGACGGGCAGTGTTTGCCCGTCACTCAATCCTGTTTTAGCGGAGTCTCAGAAGGTCCTCGGTCATCTGGTCGACCGTGTTGATAACCCTCGTGTCGGCGGTGAAGGCGCGCTGGCTGACGATCAGTTTCGCGAATTCATCCGCCAGGTCCACGTTCGAGGACTCGATGGTCGAAGGCTCAAGGAAGCCCGCGCCGCCGGCGCCTGCTTCACGCAGGTTGTTCGCGCCGGAAGCATCGGTCTCCGAGTAGGCGGTGCCCGATTCTTCCTGCAGGCCGTTCGGGTTCGCAAAGGTCACCAGCGGGATTTTGTAGAGGGCCGCGGTGGCGCCGTTCGAAAACTGAGCGACGATCAGGCCGTCCCGGGTGATTTCCACGCCGGTACGAAGACCCAGGGCTGCGCCGTTCTGGTCAGACGAGATAACGTTGTACTGGCCGGCGAATTGGCTGAAGCTGTTGATGTCGATATTGATGTCCTGGAGGCTGGAGCCGTTGCCCCAGTCGATGTTGCCAAGTTCAATATCAACGTTGCCGTTGCCGTCGGGAGTAGCGTTCAGGCTGCCGTCGCCGTCGAAGTTCAGCAGGCCCTGGCTTAAGGTAGAGCCGTCCGGCATCAGGATTGTCATTTCCCACCAGCCCTGCGTGTTCGGGTTGGTCACGTTGCTGAAAGTAGGGTAATCCGTCTGATCCGGGTAGGTTGTGAAGGGTCCCAGAAGCTCGGCCTGCGCCGTATAGGTCAGGGCGGCGTTGCCAGGCTGGGTGGCAAGATTGAATGTGCCCAAACCGCTTAAGGGTGTGCCCGTGTCGTTAGTGAAGTCAAGGGTTGCCGTGGGATCAATGACCTGAAACACGAGTCGGCCGGCACTGTCCAGCTTGGCGTCCAGAACAGAGCCGCCACCGAAGTTTTCATTAATGTCGATCAGAAGATCCTCGACCGTATCGATGCGGACATCGCCGGGACCAGGCGCCGCACCGATGATGTATTGCTGGGTCGTGGCGCCGCCGCCGACATCTATGGTGAATTGGTCGCCGGCTGCGATACCGCCAAAGACAGCCGGATCGAGAAGATCTGAATCCAGCTCAAGGCTTCCGACCTGGGTAGTGGCATGCGACATCGGGCCGACAATCTTGCGGAACTGGAAGGTCACGTTCTGCGCTGATCCAAGAGAGTCATAGACCGTCAGGCCGCGGGTGAAGTCGGCTGCTGTCACATCGGGATCGATAGGCAGGACCTGCGGCGTGCTGAACAGCTCAGGATTGTTGTCGACTTCATCGGCATCAAGGTTCAGGGCGATGTCCGCTGTCGTTGTCGGGCGGGTCAGACCGCCTAAGAAGGCGACGTTAGCAGGGGTCAGTGACGTCAGATCGCCCTGGTTTGAGGGCAGGCTGCCATCAGATCCGAGCGGCCAGGCGTAGAGAACGAACCCGGCGGTGTTGCGCAGCAATCCGTCGGCGTCTTCGCTGAAGGATCCGCTGCGGGTATATAGGTAGGGCTGCTGGTCTAGGGCTTCTCTTTTTACGGTGAAGAAGCCGTTGCCGGAGATGGCGGCGTCCGTGGACGATGCCGTCTGCTGCAGCGGGCCCTGCAGGTTCACGCGCTGGATGCGCGTGGCCTTGACCGTACCGGGCGAGTAAATGGACAGGCGGCTGGCGCTTGTCACAAGGCTGAAGAACGAAGCTTCAGACCGTTTAAAGCCGACCGTGTTCACGTTGGCGATGTTGTTGGCGATCATGGCCGTGGACTGTGCCTGGGCGGCCATGCCCGCGACTCCGGTAAAAAGTGATCCAAACAAGCTCATTTTACGTCTCCTTTTTCAGTATTTTCGATTGTTGTTGGGTTGTTGATTCGTTTAATTCCTTAAATCAGCTCTGGGTGGTCTGGCGCGGTGGTTCTATGGCATTGATGACGTTATTCAGCGGTACGGCACGGTCGCCAACCAGAAGATTGATGACGCCGTTCTGCGTTTCGACCCCGCGCACATAGCCGGAAACGGCCGTGCTGACCTCGATGGGATTGCTTTCGGAGTCGAAGGCGCTGATCTCTATGCTGTAGGTGCCCGGTTCCGCTTTGTCGCCCGACATTGTATCGCCGTTCCATGTGAATTTCTGCGGACCTTCGTCTTTTTCAACGGACTTGGAGTAAACCAGGTTTCCTTTCTCGTCATATATATTGGCGATGGCGCTCATTGCCGTCGTGCTCATGCCATAGTTGACGTTTATCGGCGCGGTTCCGTCGAAATTCATCTCGGCGCTGGCGTAGGTGATGTCCTTGCCGACATATCCCAGAGAATAGGACAGCCCGTTGTTGATCTGCAGATTAACCAGATTGTCCAGCTTCTGGTTGGTGTTTATCGATTGCTCGACCTGGCTGAACTGGACCAGCTGGTTCGTGAACTCGCTCGAGTCCATCGGGTTCAGCGGGTCCTGATGCTTGAGCTGGGTCGTCAGCAGGTTCAGGAACTGGGAAAAGTCCTGCCCCAGCGATACGCTCTGGTTCTGTGTGCGTTGCGCGCTGGTGGCGGCGCCTGTCAGTGTTACATCGGATGTCATTTTTTATTCTCCTTTTATCTTGTGCCTATGCCCATATGTCGTAACTTGTCATGCCTGTGTCAGGATCGACCCGCCACGTCATGGTTGATTCAATGACTTCGCTTTCGGCCTGCTCGCCGCCGGTGCTGCCACCGCCGGAATTGCCGCCGCTGCCGTTACCGTCGCGGCCCTGATCTGACATGCTGCCGTGCTGGGCCAGCTCGAAACTCAAGGAATTTCCGCCTGCATCGAGCCCTGAGTCGTTGAGGGCGCGTTGAAGGTGGTGCGCGTCGCGCTGGAGCATCAGGTAAGTCTCCGGCTTTTCTGCAATGATGTGCGCCTTCAGCGTTTTCATTTTTTCGCCGAACTCGATCTGGATCTCGACGCGCCCGAGATCGGGAGGATCCAGTTTTACGGTGATGTTCTTGCTTTGGCCGTCCGCGGCGGCCCTGGTGATCGATGTCGCGATCATCTGTGTCGCCGGGTGGGGATAAATGGCCTGTCCCGCATTGTTGACCAGGCTGGTCATCATTGCCGGGCCGCTTAAGGTGAGGGGCCCGCCATGACCGGCCGTGACCGACAGCTGGGTCCAGTCAAGGCCGTCGGGATAGACCTGATCGGACAGGGCGGCGTTGAAATCCATGCCCTGTGCCGGAATGATGTTTGTCTGAACAGGTTTCAGGCCCGCGCCTGCGCCGGCCTTGGCCGGAGCTGAGGGCTCGTTTGAGGGCGCGATGAAAAGATTGTTGGACGCGCTGCCTTTGACGACTTGCGGCTTCTGAGCCTGCTCGAGTATTTTCAGGATATTGTCGAAGCCCGGATCTTTTTTGCCAGCGGCTGAATCTTCGCCAGCTGTCAGCTCGTTCAGGGCAGCGGCGATTGTATCGCCAGCGCTATCGGGGGCGGGCGCGATGCCGCTGCCTTCCTTGGCCTGCTGCGGAGTTAGAAGGAATCCGCGCGGCATCAGGATGGCTTCTTGCTGCGATTGCGAAGGCATGATCTTGGCAAGGCCGATAAAGAAAGATTCGCCCTGCTGCGTGCGTTTGATCACATCGTCCAGGAACTGGGTGATTTTCTCAAGCGTCAGGCCCGTGGCGATCAGGGCAGGGCTGCTGCCGTCCGCCGTGACGGAGGTTTTCAGGCTGGCATCCGCGGCCAGGCTCTGCGCCTCGTTTGTGCCGATAGGCGTGACCAGCGGGCGGTTTTCCGCCGGTATGCCAGCCAGCAGGGAGTTCAGAAAATCGAGAAACTTGCCGCCCTTGTCCTTGTCGGCCCGGCCGGCAAGAATGTCTTTTAAGGAGCTGCCGTCTTGCGTGGCGCCGGAATCGGTGGCGGCGGTCAGCAATTCTTCGGCGGTATCACCTTCGGAAAGCAGGATATCGCCAGAGAGGGCCAGAGGCCCGGTGCAATTCTGACATGTCTCCATGCCCAAAATGACATCGGCCGTGACATCTTCAGCCTTTTTCTGCCCGGTGACCTTGTGAAGCAGCAGATCAAGCGTGGCGAGGGGGCTGCCCTGAGATTTTTTGCCGTCGGCGCCCGTTTGTCCCGTGCCGGCAGCGGTTTCAGCGGCCATGCGCGCGAATATCAGATCCATAAAATTGAGGCCGGCATCGCCTACGCCCCCGGCGAAGAGCCCCATGCCGCCGGAAAGGGCGGCGGGTGCTGCCGTCTGGCCCACGGACTTGATCGGTGTCGTGACGACGATGTTACTCAGATTGGCTGTCATATTTTCATTCCTTGCGTATTCTTTGTTTTATGCCGACTCACTGATGCCGATCGAAACGGCGCGCTGATTCTTGTTCAGGTGCCCTGAAGCGCCGTAATTTACAGTGTCTTTTTGCGCGGCTTCGCGGGCGACGGTCATGATCTTGTGGCTCAGGCGCTGCACATTTTTGCGCATGCGGCTCAGAGCGGCCAGGTTTGTGGCGGCCAGATTTGAAAAATCGTCGTGCGCCTTTGATATTTTTTCGCGCAAGGAGGGGTCGATAGCTTTGAACTCCTCGCGGCGTTCGATCATCTGTGTGGCTGCGGATTTGTAATTGCTGGTGACTTCGATCTTGCGGTCCTGCAGAGCCATGAAACGGGTGCTGCTGGAGGCCAGGAGGGCCTCGTTTTCTTCCGTGTACAGGGAGCGCAGGGCATCGATAGTCTCCATCATCTCCTGCATGGCCTTGGTGGGGTTGCGGGACAGGATAAAGCCATAGCCCGGGCCGGAGCTGGTGCTTGCGGTATTGTCGAGTTTTCCTGTGTTCATTGTTTTTTGCGTGCTCATTTGTTATTTGCCTCCTCTTGCAGCCGTATCATTTCATTTCTGACGTAGGGAGCGATGCCAAGACCGCCGCGCTCCGCCATTTTCTTTCCGTACTCCTGGACCATCATGCCGCGGAAGACCTCTTCGCCTTTTCCGCCGCCGAATATCGTGTCCGTCTTCACAGTCTCAAAAACCGGCTTGATCATTTCTCCCAGGAACATGCCTTCAAAATCTTTTGCTGCCTGATCGATCTTAGCCAGCGTCGCGGGATCGAGAGGCCGGCCCTTTTTTTCCGCGCCGGCGGCGGGACCGGAAGATTGCGGCTTGAGCATCGCCAGGGCGGGGCTTGTCGCGGATTTCAGCATGGCAACCATTATATTGTCCTTTGTCCCTTACAGTGTCTGTATGTCGGCTTGCAGGGCGCCGGCCGCCTTGATCGCCTGAAGTATGGAGATTGTGTCGCGCGGTGAAACGCCCAGCTTGTTCAGTCCGGTCACGAGATCCTGCAGCGTGACGCCTGTGTCCAGAACACCCAGATGTACGTCCTGGCCCTGGTTAACCTGAATATCGGTGCGTGGGACGACAACGGTCTGGCCCTGCTCGGAGAAGGGGTTCGGCTGGGAGACCTGAGGCGTCTCGGTGATCTTGACGGTCAGATTGCCCTGTGCGATGGCGACCGTGCTGATACGCACATCGGAGCCCATAACAATGACGCCGGAACGCTCGTCGATGACGATACGGGCGACCTGGTCAGGCTCGACAGGAAGCTGTTCGATATCGGTAATCAGATCGACGATCGTGCCCTTGTAGCCCTGAGGACGGCTCAGCTTGACGCTGGTCGAGTTCTCGGCCGTGGCGACGGACGTGGACAGGAATCCGTTGATCGCGCGCGCAATGCGGCGCGCCGTGGTGAAATCAGGATTTTTCAGAGCCAGGCGCAGATTGCTGAAATCGTTCATGTCGAAAGGAATCTCGCGTTCGACGATGGCGCCTTCAGGGATGCGTCCTGACGTCGGTATGTTTTTTGTCAGCGTCGCAGCCTCGCCTTCGACGGAAAAGCCGGAAATATTTATAGAGCCTTGTGCCACGGCATAGACTTCGCCGTCAGCGCCGAGCAGGGAGGTAACAAGCAGGGTGCCGCCCTGCAGGCTTTTGGCATCACCCAGGGCGGAGGCAACGACGTCGATGCGCGATCCCTGATTGGCAAAGGGAGGAAGAGTGGCAGTGACCATGACGGCGGCGACGTTGCCGGTGTTCAGGTTCTGGCCACGGATGTTGACGCCCAGGCGTTCGAGCATTGCGATCAGGCTTTGTTCGGTGAAGGGCGAATTGTTCAGACCGTCCCCGCTGCCGTTCAGGCCGACGACCAGGCCATAACCGACCAGAAGGTTGTCGCGTGATCCTTCGATATCGACGATATCCTTGATGCGTGTCGTGCTCGCCTGTGCGGGCAGGGAGACGACTACGTTCAGGAGAAGGCAGGCGGCGAACAGGGCCGCGCCAAAAATTTTTCCGGGATTGCGTATGCTTCTAGCCATAATGTTATCCTCGGGTTTGATAGCTCCGGGAAGAAGCGTTGCCAGAGACATGCCAAATGCTGTTGAAAAAATTATTGTTGTTTTTCAATCTGTTATATGGTTTTGGGGGAGGTGCTGGGAGCTGAATATCAGGCAAAGCCGACCTTTTCTTCCGGTCGCACGGCAAGTTTTGCCTGTTATTGCCGGACCAAGGGGTTTAAAATGAAAACATGGGGGTGCGCGTGAATCAGGAGTTCAGAGTATGAAAATCGAGGGTCCGGGGCGTACACAAAAAGCCGGCCAGACTATGAAAAAAGACAAGGTTTCCGGCGATGGAAGCTTTGGCGATTTTCTGACGGGTGACGCCGGGGAAGCGGCGCCAGCCAGCGCCAGCCAAGCTATTGCCCGCATTGATGTTTTACTGGCAGCGCAGGGAGCCGAGGATCCCGCGCAGAAAGCTGCCCGCCAGCGTATGCAGCGGCGCGCGCATCATCTGCTGGCGGAGCTGGATTTGATCCGGCTCGGTCTGCTGAGCGGTACGCTCACGGTCGGCCATGTCATTGATATTGCAGATGTTGTTGCGTCACACCGTGAGCGGATCGTTGATCCGGAATTGACTCTCCTGCTTGACGAAATCGATCTGCGGGCGCAGATCGAGCTGGCGAAGATGCGCGCCGCGCTTGACCGTAAAGCCCTTTCCTGACAATTGAAACTTGCCTGCGTGGCCCGTTCTGCCTATATTCTTCCCTTCTTTTTATGATGCTGGGTAGACAACAAGAGAGGTGCGGCCATGGCGAGCAAAAATGCCAAGACGAATAAGAAGGCGGCGGTGAAAAAACCCGTTGCCAAGCCGGCTGCGAAAAAACCTGCGGAAAAAACCAAAGGCCTGCCCAAAGCGGCCGCCAAGGCAGCCAAGCCGGCGGAAATTCGCGCGCGCGATACGGGACCTGACACCTCGGCTGCCAGCATCACGATTGTTCCGCCCGACTATAATCCCAAGAAGGACAAGGGCGAATTCATGAACCCGGTCATGAAGGAATATTTTCGCCTTAAGTTGATCCGCTGGCGCGAGGAGTTGCTGCGCGAATCTTCCGAGACCATTCACGTGACGCTGCAAGGTACTGAATTGCAGAAGCCTGACCTGGCTGACCGCGCCTCGGCGGAAACGGATCACGCTCTCGAACTGCGTACGCGTGATCGTGAGCGCAAGCTGATCTCTAAAATCAACGAAGCCTTGCTGCGTATAGATGAAGGCGCCTACGGTTATTGCGAAGAAACAGGAGAGCCGATCACGGTGGCGCGTCTCGACGCCCGCCCGATCGCCACGCTCAGCCTTGAGGCGCAGGAGCGTCACGAGCGCCTGGAAAAAACACACCGCGACGAATAGCG
>JANWLB010000096.1 GCA_025451095.1 Alphaproteobacteria bacterium | reverse complement strand
GCGGGATTGCCGACAATCACGCTTTTGGCGTCGCGGTCGAGATTCACGATCTCCGCCTTGTCCGGTGTCAGGCGGACCGGCGGATGGGTTTCATCAGAAGGCGAAAGCTGGTAGTCGCCCACTTCGCCTTCTGTGCTGCTGGCGGGGACCAGGCCCATGCTTTGGGCGGCGGCGGGAAAGGGGTGCACGGCGACCAGGATCAGTCCGGCAGCCAGAAAGTCTAAAAATGTCTTTTGATTCATGACGGTCACTGAAAAACCCTGTCCAAAAAACGGAAGAAAAAAACAATAAACGATTATACCGCCGCTCTGCCCAAAGGCCACTGGTTTTTTCGGCTTTTGTTGAAAAACGGCACTTTTGGCTCTATGGTGCGGGCATGGTGGCCCTGGGCGAGATCAAGCGACATAAGACGCAGGCCGTAAAGGTCGGGAACGTGACCGTCGGCGGCGGCGCATCCGTTGTGGTTCAGAGCATGACCAACACGGACACCGCCGATCCTGCCGCGACCGCCCGGCAGGTCCGGGAGCTGTACGAGGCCGGCTCGGAAATTGTGCGCATCACCGTGAATACGGAAGAGGCGGCCCGTGCCGTACCGGACATTCGCAACCGTCTGGAGCGCGACGGCATAACGGTGCCGCTGGTTGGCTGTTTCCATTATAACGGGCACCGGCTTCTGAGCGAAATTTCCGAATGCGCCGTAGCCCTGGCCAAATACCGCATTAACCCGGGCAATGTCGGCTTTGGTGAAAAGCGCGACCGGCAGTTCGAGATGATGATCGAATGTGCGCTGCGCCATGAGAGGCCGGTGCGGATCGGCGTGAACTGGGGCAGTCTCGACCAGGACATGGCCGCACGCCTGATGGACAAGAACGCGCAATCAGTCAGTCCGCAGCCCGCTGCCGACGTAATGCGCGAGGCGCTGGTACAATCAACCCTGGCCAGTGCCGACAAGGCGCGGGCGATGGGCCTGCCCGCCAGCCGGATCATTGTTTCCGCCAAGACCAGCCGTGTGCAGGACCTTTTTGCCGTGTACCGTGAACTGGCCCGGCGTTCGGACTATGCCCTGCATCTCGGTCTGACGGAGGCCGGTCTGGGCCTGAAAGGCACGGCAGCGACGGCGGCAGCGCTGGGCGTGCTGCTGCAGGAGGGGATCGGCGATACGATTCGCGCCTCGCTCACGCCGCGTCCCGGTGAATCACGCACGGTGGAGGTTGAGCTGTGCCAGCAGGTGCTTCAGTCGCTGGGGCTGCGCTCTTTTTTACCGCAGGTCAGCGCCTGTCCGGGCTGCGGCCGCACCACCAGCACGACGTTTCAGGAACTGGCCGGGAAAATCGAGGCCTATATCCGTGCGCGCATGCCGGTCTGGAGCGTTGCCTACCCCGGGGTCGAAAGCATGAATGTCGCGGTCATGGGCTGCATCGTCAACGGTCCCGGCGAAAGCAAGCATGCCGATATTGGCATCAGCCTGCCGGGCACGGGCGAACAGCCGGTGGCGCCGGTGTTCACGGATGGCCGGAAGACCCATACTCTGAGGGGCGAGCGCATCGCCGAAGAGTTCCAGGCCCTGCTTGAAGATTATGTAAAAAATAGATACGGACAGACCCAGCGCGCCGCCTAATACACTGATGTGCATAATCTATTCAGCATTATTCATAGTGGCTTGCTTTTGATAGGCGGGGCGGCTACGGTCACCCCGATGATAAGACAAAGACGATCGATTATGGCCGCCAGTGCGGCCTTTGTTTTTACGGCGGTTGCGACTCTGGCCCTGCTTCTGCCTGTCTGGGTGCCGGTTCTGGCGGCCGGTCTTCCGTCTCTGCAGACGGCGGCTCCGACCTACGAACTCAGCTTTTACAACACCCATACGCAGGAAACCCTGACCGTGAACTACCGCCGGGCGGGCTATTATCATCAGGCCGCCCTGACCCAGGTGAACCAGCTTCTGCGCGACCATCGCAATGGCCACGTTCACAAGATTGACTCCCGGCTTCTGGACCTTCTTTATGACCTGAAAAGAGACATCCAGGCCCGGCATCCCGGCGTCGAGGTGAAATACCAGATCATCTCCGGCTACCGCTCGCCGGAAACCAACGAATCCCTGCGCCGCGCCGGCGGGGGACAAGCCCGCCGTTCGGAACATATCAATGGCAAGGCGATCGACATTCGCGTTCCCGGCGTGCCTCTGAAGGAGGTGCGCACTACGGCCTGGTGCCTGCAGCGGGGGGGCGTTGGTTACTATGGTGGCAGCGATTTCGTCCATGTGGATACCGGTAAGATCCGTCACTGGAACTGGAGCCCTTCCGGCCTGAAATGCCCTTTGTGAGAATGAGGTCCAGGCGATGACCAAGACAGGCAAGCACCGTATCGGCGTTTATCCCGGCACCTTCGATCCCGTCACCAAGGGGCATCTGCACCTGATCAAGCGTGCCAGCAAGCTGGTCGATCACCTGATTGTCGCGGTGGCTGCCAATGCCCGTAAAGACCCTCTGTTCGACCACAAGGAGCGGCTGGACATGGTGCGCAGCGACATTGATAACATGTACGAAAAATACTGCGATATCGAAGTGCGCGGATTCGACAAGCTCCTGATCCATTTCGCCAGCGACATACGCGCATCCTGCATATTTCGCGGATTACGCGCCGTATCGGATTTTGACTTCGAGTTCCAGATGACAGGAATGAACGCAAAACTTGACCAGAATATCGAGACGGTCTTTCTGATGGCTGCGGATAAATGGCAGTTTGTCTCCTCCAGTTTTGTGAAGGAAATATACAGCATGGGCGGCTCCGCGTCGGAAGTGGTAACGCCGCTGGTGGAAGCGCGCCTGAAGGAGAAATGCGGCAGGAAATCCTGATCAGGATATCAGCCGGACCGCCGCCATGACCGGGCAAACCCAGCCAGCCGAACACCCTTCCGAAATCCATTCTGTCGACTCGGGCGATCCGTTGTCACGGGCGCTTTTGACCCGGGCCTATTATGAAATTTATATGCCATCCTTCCCCATTGTTTCGGAACGCGACAGTCTGCAGGCCTGGCTCGATATCATGGCGGAAAAAGATCGGCTGGCCATTTTGATTGCGGGTCATGATCTGAACGATCCGCCGCGGGCGACAATCAAGGCGCTGGCGGTGGCGTTTTACCTGCCGGAGGGCAATACGGGCCAGCTTTCCGATAACGCCATCAACCCGCGCTATCATGGACAGGGCCTGGGCAAGATGTTGATTCGCCTGCGGGTCGAGGCGCTGGAAGCCATGGCGCGCGCCCACGGCCATGACCGCATCAACGGAATTTTCCTCGAACTGAACAATCCCGACTAGATTGCGGCGCGCGATGACACCTATGACCCGGCACGCCGTCTGCAGATGTACAAACGCTGGGGCGCGCGCCGTATCCCGATAGACTATGTTCAACCGGCGGTCGAGCAGGGCGGCCCGCGCTGTTATGACCTGCTGCTGCTGGCCTGGCCGGTCCGGGGCGCATACCCCGAAGATGAGGCTGTCAGGGATTATCTGCGCGCCTTATACAGGGATCGGGAAAGCGGCGTGGCGGTGCCGGAAGAGGATCCCGATTTTCTCGGGATGATCAACCAGCTAATAAAAACAAAAACTTGACGAATCTGGTTCGGCTTCATAAGGTGCAGGGTCTTTTTTAGCCACCTCGAAAAGACCGCGTAGCTCAGCCGGTAGAGCACCTGACTTTTAATCAGGGGGTCGAGGGTTCGAATCCCTCCGCGGTCACCACGGTTCCTTGTTTTCTCAGGATTTTCAAAGAATTCTTGATTTTTCATAATTTTGAAGCTATGCTGTGCCCCTGTCCAAAAACAGGTGAAGCAGCATGGTTTCTGAGAAAAAGCCGGGATTTGCGCTCTACAGGGCCTTTGAAGAGCTTCTGGCCCGCCGTTTCCGGGCGGCGACCCGGTACGGCATAAATCTGTCTTCCGGGAATCCGGCGTTCAAACCTTTTGCCCCGGCCGTGGCGGCGGCGGAGGCCGCTCTCAGGGATTTCCGCATGCAGATCTACGGGAACCCCCATGGCGACTGCCAGATCCGCAAAGCGCTGCTGCCTTTTTGCGAAGAGGCGGGACTGGCCCCCGCCGCTGGCGGGCTGACCGAGAAACATATCCTGCCGGGCATGGGGTCAACGCATCTGTACGCCTGCGTGGTCGAGGCGCTGGCCCGCAAAGCCAAAACGGATCATCCCGGCAAAACTCCCGTGCTGCTGATGACCAGCCCGACCTATGGCCTGTTCGCGGTTCAACCCGAACCTTTCGGGTTCGAGATTGAAACCGTGTCCCTGACAAAGGAAGAACAATGGCAGACCAATCCTGACCGCCTGAATAACAGGATCCGGGAGATCAACGCATCCGGCAGCCGGTTTGTCTGCGCCTTTTACCGTAACAATCCCAATAACCCGCTGGGCGTGGTCGAGCCGGCAGATACGACGCAGCAGGTTTCCCGTGTTCTGCGGACGCATAATGTATTTGGTATCGATGATCTGGCCTATATCGGGCAGGAGAACGGACGGGCAGCCTCACCGTTTGCCCATCATGATTTTGAAAACAGCGTATCTCTTTTTACTCTGAGCAAGACCTATGGTTTGCCCGGATTGCGCGCAGGATTCATGTGCGGCCCGGAGGATTTGATTCAGGCAGCGGCTGAATCAACCATGAGAACGGTGCAATCGATGCCCTGGCCGGCCGAGGCGGCACTGGCGGCGACGTTCAGCGAGGAACATCGTGTTGAGCGCGAACAGTATACGGCGGCAAACAGGCAGGCATATTTGCAGCGCTATGAGATGATCAAAGCTCTGGTGGAAGGCATTGACAGCGTGCAGGGACTCTCTGCCGCCCGGCGTCAGCAAATTGAAGCCGTGGCCATGCAGGCCTTTGGCCACAAGCAGGAGGCGCTGGCCGTTCTGAAAACAGGCCTGCCGGGTGTGGATATCGTCAACACCGAGATGACGGCCGGTTATTTCGCCGTTCTGAATATCCGTGACGTGGGTGAGCGTTATTATGGCGCGGAGAGACTCACAAATTCGTTTCAGCTGGCGGCGGCATGTATCGATCAGGGCAAAGTTCTGACCCTGCCGATGATGGCGGCGCTGGCCGGGCCGGAACTGCGCGGCGCCCTGCGGGTCACATTCGGTTTGTCCGAAAAATATATAGCGTTAGGCATGCGCGGCTTGTGCAATACCCTGAAAACGCTGACCGAGAAGCCCAACGGGGCGCTGCAGGACAGGCTCGTGTCCAAAGGCCTGGCTCTGGGCCCCGAGTTTCAGTAGGGCTTAAATCTGGTAATCGATGCCTTTTTTGCGCTGTGCCGGATCGTGCAGGCCGCATTCACGCGCGCTGCCCGCGCCGCGCGATTCCTCATCTGTTGCGCCGGGCTTCGTGCTGTGCCAGTCGCCGACGGAAGCGTAGCCTTTGTCGAACAGGGGATGGTAAGGCAGGCCGTGCTTTTGCAAATAGTTGTAAACGTCGCGGCTGGTCCAGTCGATCAGCGGATAGACTTTTACGGTTTTTCCCTGCAGCTCGGCCACCGGGCGGTCTTCGCGTGTGCTGCCCTGTTCGCGCCGCAGGCCGGAGATCCATGCCGTCACGCCCAGTTCGCGCGCGGCGCGGTCCATGGGCTCGACTTTGTTTTCGATGTTATATTCGCGCTTCGCCGCCGCTCCTTTTTCCCAGCGCTTGCCGTGGCGGGCCTCCTGCCAGGCGGCAGATGCATCTGCGCGATAGATTTTCAGGTTCAGCGAAAGTTTTTCTTTAAGCGCGTCGGCGAATTGATAGGTTTCAGGAAAAAGATACTGCGTGTCGATGAAGACGACGGGCACGTCGGGGTCGATCTGTGTGGCCATGTGTAAAAGCACAGCCGATTGCACGCCGAAACTCGTGGTCAGGACCAGGCCGCTGCCGAAAGTGTCGAAGGCCCAGCGCAGGCGTTCCTCGGCGCTGAGTTTTTCAATACGGGCGCAGGCAGCATCGTCCAGGGTTTTTGTGTTGTCCTGTTGAAGAGCGTGTCTGAAGCGCGTTCTGGCCTGCATTGTTTGTCTGCCCCTGTTTAACGTATTTCAGTGATTTTATTGTGTTGCGTTGCAACAATAGAAAAGTTAGGGAAAAAACGCAAGCGCCGGAGACATGCGCTTTAAGGGAACCGGGTCTGCGGATTGCTCAAATCGGGTGGAAGGGCGGTTTTCAGGAGTGAATTCCCGCAGGCGCTGCTATATTTATCGCCGGACGAACAAAGGGCAGCAGAAAATGACGAGCGATCCCGTGCCGCAGAAAGAGGTTTCAGAGCCTCCCGCCGAAGAAGGCGGGCGGGCGGGTATCATATACTGGCTGCGGGATTGCTTCCTGGCCGGCATTGTGGTGACGGCGCCGATCGCCATTACTGTCTATCTGACGTGGATCGTCTTCCATTTCTTCGACTACTATATCACGCCGATGATCCCGTCGCAGTACAACCCCAACAGCTATCTGCCGTTCTTTTTGCCTGGCGTGGGGCTGGTCGTCGGGGTTTCCTTTTTTATCCTGGTCGGCTGGTTCGCGCGCAACTTTCTGGGTCGCCTGATCGTCCGCATGTCCGAAGGCTTTTTACACCGGGTGCCGATCATCCGCGTTTTTTACAAGGCGGTGAAGCAGATTTTTGAAACCGTCATGACCAGCCAGTCGCAGGCTTTTCGTGAAGTTGTCATGCTGGAGTTTCCACGCCAGGGTTCCTGGGCGCTGGGTTTCGTTACCGGGGCTGTCAAAGGCGAGGTGCAGCGGCGTACCGAAGATGATGTCGTAAATGTTTTTCTGCCCGCTGCGCTGAACCCTACCTCGGGGTTCCTTCTTTTTGTTCCACGCCGCGATCTGATATCGATGAGCATGACTGTCGAAGAGGCGTTTAAAATGATCGTTTCCGGCGGTATCATCGCGCCGCCTGATCGCGGGGGCTCTGCAAAAACAAGTAAATAGTGCCGGGCTTTAGGCGGCCGGTGCCGGCGGCGGTGCTGGCGGCGGTGCCGGGGGATCGGACCTTCTTTGCCCGTCTTCCGGCGCGACAACATCTGCCGTTTCGCCGGCGGCATTGGTTGCAAACCCGGCCGACAGGGATTCATCAGCTGTCCCGACGGATGTGGCGGCGGCCTGTTTTTCTGCCGTGCGTTCTTGGAGGCTTGCGGCTTTAGCCTGTAGATCGCGTTTTTCATCCGGAGAAAACCTGGCCCATGCGGTGTCCAGCTCGTCTTCAGGTACGGCAAGACTCATCAGATAAGTCTTGACGCTATCTGTCAGGGGCACATCTTCAGCGGCCGTATCTGCTTTCGGCGCATCTTTTTTCTGTGCCGCGCTCTGCAGCTCCTGCCGCACGTCTTCGGGAATAATGGTCCAGATCGCCTCAATGTCCGCTTCGGTAAGGACACGGCCGGGATCGAGGGATATCTTATTGTCTTCGTACCATGCGGCGCGTTCTTCCGGGCTGCAGCCATTAAGCTCTTGCAGCATATAGGCTCTGACGTTGTCAGGAAGGTTTGACTTCTTAGCCTCGGTCGCGAGAGCCGCGCCTGCTGCCGCCTGGTCATGAAGCCGTGCCTTGACGCGATCGGGGAGTTTTTCCCAGAGGCTCTTTGCCACATCGCCGGTTATAGGCGTGGCAGGGTCAATATCCAGACCGTAGCTTTGATATATGCCCTTGCGCTCTTCCGGTGGAGCGGCTTCGAGTGTGCTAATGATAGAATCGCTGACGGGGCCGGTCAGGATCAGTTTTGCGGGATCTATCGTTTCATTCTTCGGCGTGTCCTTCTCGACCTCTACTTCTGCGCCTGCCACTTGAGCAGCCCTTTTCGCAAGATTGCCTCTGTTTTCATCAGAAATGGAATTCCATACGATTTTCACATCTTCATCGGCAAGCGCCTCAGAAGGGTCTCTCGTGCGGCCGGCGTCGCGCAGGATATTTTCTATTGCCCCTTGAATATTTTCTCCTCCATGCCTGTGATCGCGGCGGATCAGGGCTTCGATTTCAGGCGTCAGTTCTGGCCCCGCTTTCGAGGGGTCTTTCTTCTCCTTTGCAGTGTCCTCGGCCCGACCGGCCAGGAAGCGTTTTCTGCTTTCGGGCAGCTTTTCCCAAAGGGCGGCAACCTCTTCAGGCGTCGGCGTTTCATCTGTGCTTTTGGAAACACCGGCTTTGCTGAACCATCCTTTAAGCACATCTTTAAAGCCATTGTGCCAATCCGACTGAATCTGGGCTGTGACTGTGGGTGTCAGCTCCGGCAGGGCGCGCGCGTAGTGGACGGCCCATTCCTTGAGTTCGCGTTTGATAAAGTCAGGCACGGCCGTCCAGTAGACCTTTATGTCTTCATCCGTCAGGGGAGCTTTTGCCTGTCTATCGGGTCTGAGAGGGGCAAGAGTCTTCTCGATCTCATTTGCAAGCTCGTTATCGCCTTCCGCATGAATTTTCTTTAAGAAGTTTTCGATTTCCGGCGTCAGTTCCAGAGGAGCCTCGCTGTTGGCGCCGGGACCGGCATCGGCCTTCGGATCGGCTTGAGCGTCTCCGTTATCGCGCGCGGCCTCTTCATTTTGCGGCGCGTCGTCATTGAGAAGGGGGGCGGCAGCGCCCAGCGCTGCGAACAGGGCATTCCATTCATTGCGGGCGTCGATCCGCAGGCTGCGGGAGGTTGTGCCCGGCGCCCAGCGCGCAAGCGCGGGCATGTGTCCGGGTTCATTCAGAACTTTCAGACCGACCTGCTTTGCGGCAGCGGCGAGAAGGGCTTGCTGTTCCGGCGTGCCGGTAAGCTCAACGCCGTTGCGCATCGCCGGATTGGCCAATGCCAGTGCGGCCATGCGCAGGGCGTCAGCCATGGTCAGACCGCCGCCCTGAACGATGACGCTCTCGCGCCGTATATGAATTGGAAGGGCGCTGGCATGACCGACGACGACAAGCGGTTCTTCAATGTTTTTCGGCACACCGGCGCCAGGCGCCAGAGTGAAGCGTCCCAGAAGGGGAACATGATCCCGCACGAAAGTCTCGGCCGTGGTGCCGTAGTAATGCGCCAGCAAAGTCAGAAATTCAAAATCGAGAGGCGCGCCTGTCAGTGGCGGCAGGGCCGTGGCGGCCTTTTTCTTGGCTCTTTCTCTTTCCTTATCGCGAACATCGGCGCCCGGCGCAACAAAGCCGGCGGCGTTCGCAGGAAGGTCATCGGAGCTCAAACCCAAGGTCCAGTCAGTATCGGTTGCCATCGGCTACCCTCTTGATTTTTAATAATAATTACCGCGCGATCCAAGTATAATACATAAATTTGAACAAATCGTCAATTAATTATACATAATAAATAAGGACATAGATAAGGGCGTGCGTTCAGGGGCGTCAGCCGGACCGCAGATACTGGATCGCCTGGTCCCGCTCGAACAGGTATAAAAGCGTGCGCAGGGCTTCGCCCCGCGATGTTTTCAATTCAGGATCCTTTTCGATGATCAGGCGGGCATCGTCCCGGGCGGCGGCCAGCAGGGCGGCATGGACGGTCAGGTCCGCCAGCCGGAAGCTAAGCTCGCCACTCTGCCGTGTGCCCAGTATGTCGCCGGCGCCGCGCAGCTCAAGATCCTTTTCAGCAATCAGAAAGCCGTCTTCGGTTTCGCGCATGACAGACAGGCGTTCTTTTGCGGTCTCGGTCAAAGGCCCGCTATAAAGCAGGAAGCAATAAGACCGCGCCGCACCGCGCCCCACACGTCCGCGCAGCTGGTGAAGCTGGGCCAGGCCGAACCTTTCTGCGTGTTCTACTACCATGATTGTGGCTTCGGGGACATTGACCCCGACCTCAATCACAGTCGTGGCGACGAGGATGTCCAGAGCGCCGGAGGCGAAATTTTTCATCACCGTATCCTTGTCTTCGGCCTTCATACGGCCATGTACAAGAGCGACCCGCGCTCCGAAGCGCGCTTGAAGAATTTCGTACCGCTCCTGCGCGGCGGCGAGATCCAGAACTTCGGACTCCTCCACCAGCGGACAGACCCAGTAGATTCGCGCCCCGGATTCGATCTGCCGCGCCATGCCGTCGGTCAGGGCTTCGAGTTTGTCCAGTGAGATCAGTTTTGTTTCGACCGGCTGGCGCCCGGGCGGCTTTTCATCAAGGCGGCTGACATCCATGTCACCATAGGCGGTAAGGGTGAGCGTCCGCGGAATAGGCGTTGCGGTCATGACCAGAATATCTGTGCCCGGCCCCTTGGCGGACAGGCTCAAACGCTGGTCGACGCCGAAGCGGTGCTGCTCGTCAATGACGGCCAGTCCCAGATCCCTGAAGTTTACGTCTTCCTGAAAAAGCGCATGCGTGCCGATGACGATCTGTGCGCTTCCGTCCGCAACCTGCTGCAAAAGGGCCTCGCGGGCCTTGCCCTTGTCGCGGCCGGTCAGGATGCAGAAACTCACGCCGGCCGCCTCCAGCCAGGGCTTGAGGCTTTCAGCATGCTGCCGCGCCAGGATTTCCGTCGGCGCCATCAGGGCGGCCTGCGCGCCGCATTCGACGGCGTTAAGCATGGCGAGCGCCGCGACGACCGTCTTGCCGCTGCCCACGTCGCCCTGCAAAAGACGCAGCATGCGCAGCGGCGATTCCATGTCTTCGTATATTTCCTTCAGTGATCTCTCCTGCGCGCCCGTAAGGCGGAAGGGCAGTGCGGAAAGAAGTTTTTTTCTTAAGGCGCCATCACCTTTGAAGGCGCGGCCCTTCTGCCGCTTGTTGCGGTGGCGGACGAGCGCCAGCGCCAGCTGCCCCGCCAGAAGTTCGTCATAGGCCAGGCGCGCGCGGGCCGGGTGGCGCGGATCCAGCCCTGCCGGGCCTGAGGGATTGTGCAGCGTTTTGATGGCGTCTGCCCAGCCGGGCGTATTCTGCCTCTCCTTCCAGGCGGCGTCCTGCCATTCAGGCAGGTCGGGGGCGGCATCCAGCGCGCTCTGAATGGCCTTGCGCAGCGTGCGGTTGGTCAGTCCGGCGGTGAGTGGGTATACGGGCTCAATGATCTGTATCGAGTCCCTGTCCTCCTCCGTACCAATGGCATCGGGGTGAGTCATCTGCGGGCGGCCCTGATAATGCTCGACCGTTCCGCTGACAATGACGGTGGCGCCGGCGGGCAGCTGCTTTTCTACGTAATCCCTGTGCGCATTGAAAAAGACCAGATCGATTGCGCCGCTTTCATCGCTGGCGCGGACGCGATAGGGCAGGCCACGGCGCGGCGGCGGGGAATGTTTTTCAACTTTCAGGGTAAGGGTGGCCACATGACCCGGCGGCGCGTCTTTTATTTTGGGTGCGAAGCGGCGATCGACCAGATCAACCGGCCTGTGCCAGAGCAGGCTGAGAATTTTGTCGCTGCCGCAGAGTTTTTCGATCAGCTTGCCGTTGCGCGGTCCAATGCCCGGTAGTTCCGTCACGCGCCGGAACAGGGGATCGAGTATAAAAGGCCGCCCGGTCCTAGTTTCCGGCGCGTCCGATTTTTTGACCAAGTTTGAAGGCATAAGCGCTCAGTCCGATCATCAAAAAGCCCATGACGATTAGGGCCACGGGCCATCCTGTGATATGGGCAAAATATTTGTCCGTGAACCAGCCAAGCCACGACAGCAGACCGATCGCGCTGACGAAAAGCATGGTGCGGCTGGCGAGCCGGATGCTCAGATAGATCATGAAGGCGTTCAGGCCCAGATAGGTGAGCTCCAGCATTGTATTGTTGACGCCATCGAAATAGCCGCCCAGCAGAAACAATGTGCTCCAGAAGTACCAGAACGGCGTTATAGCACGGTGCGGCGTGCTCGCTATGGAAGCGCTCAGGCAGAGAAGAGACAGGCCCAGCGCGGTGCCAATCAGCTCGCTGGGAGCGTCGAGACGGGACAACGCGGTGCCGATCAGCATGGTCCAGAAGACAAGCGTGAAGAACAGGAGGCTTGTACGCTTCCATTTCATGAAAGCCAGGAATTGCTGCGCCAGCATGATGGCGGCAACCGCGATGGCCGCCATAGCCGTATCGGAGGAATCGGGTGCGTATTCATGAAGGAAGACGAACAGGCCCGCAGGCTGCGCCAGGGCGGCAATAAGAAAGAGGGGCGTGACCGCCTTTTCAAACCGCCGGTCTTTCATGCCCAGTATGCCCAGTATAAAGGCCGTGAGGCCGGGGCCGAATGTAATGATTACACGCTCGGCGCTGCCGATATCGTCCCAGATCATATTGATCAGCAACCCGATGCCGGAAAAAATGAAAATGCCGCCTATGTAGGACAGAAGGGTTTTGATCAGGCTTGTGCTTTTTTCATGCGCAGGCGTAGGGTTGCCCGCGATTTCCGCCGCGATTTCGGCAGTGGTGATATCGTAGCGCCTGGCCAGATGCGCGATCTGGAGTAGCGCGCCTTTTTTGATATCAGCTTGCATATCCGCGTTCATGTTCCGGTCCGGTCAATCCATGCGACAAAGCTGGCCCCATAATAATAGGGGCTGTTCTTTATCAGGATGTTCCGGCCGTCCTTGCGCAGAACGCCGGCGGCACGGTTGCGGCCAAAACCGAACATGTCGGAAAAAAGACCGCTGTTGTAATCGTAATCAGTGCTGAACGTATAGCCATCCGGGCTGACAGGTGAATCGAGCATTTTGTTTTTATTCAGATTGTCCAGCGCGCTGTCCATGATCCGGCCGTCGGCAGAGGGCGTATAGTCAATCACGAACGGGCGTGATTTGAGCGTGGCGTGATCGAATATATAAAGTTCGGGCTTCGCCGGGTAGTCGAAGCCCACTGGTCCGCGTCCGTCGGCCGGTTTGTATGAAATAACAAGCTTGCCGTCCTCGATCCGGATTTTATAGGAGTTGTTATTGATGTTGTAATAATTGGCCACAAACAGCGCGTCGTATTCTGGGTCGGGGACGCTGGCACGGCTGACCGCGCCGGCGAGGAAAAAAAGAATCATCAGGATCAGGGGCAGGGTGACGCCTGCGATAAGAGCGTAGTTTTCCTTCAAAAACCGTTTCATGGAAGCTGCCTTTATTGTACGAAGAAGTGTCATGACTATAGAAGATGTCGAAATTCGGCGCACACGGCTTGTTTTCCGCTCCTGGCACCGGGGCACGCGGGAAATGGACCTTCTGCTGGGCTCGTTCGCCGACCGGCATGTGCCCGGTTTTTCGGCAGCACAGCTGGATCTGTATGAAGGGCTTTTGGAATTCAGCGATCCCGATCTTTACAACTGGATCACAGGGCAGGAAACCGTGCCCGCCAACGTTGAAAGCCCCGTCATGCAG
>JANWLB010000095.1 GCA_025451095.1 Alphaproteobacteria bacterium | reverse complement strand
GCGGCGGCACGTGCGACACGGCAGCGTTTGCGTTGGCGCTGCCTTCAGCCAGCGCGATACGGGCAACAATCAGGTCGGGATAGCCTCGCCCGATATAACGCGCCAGCGCGCGGGCATTGGTGTACTGTTTTTGCATCAGCAGAATGCCGAGCCGGCCCACATGGCTCTGCCGGTCGAAAAGACTGCCGTAGCGTTTAAGAAAATCCGCCTGCTGGTCGGGGGTAAGCCGCGCATCCTTCCACCAGGGGCGCAGCGCCTTCTCCGCATCGTCCTTGCGGCCCTGATCGACCAGCGCCTGGACATAGCGGTGCATCCCGTCGGGTGTTTTGGGCGTGTTGTCCTTAAACCATGCCGCGACGGCGGAGTCAGGCAGATCCCGGGGCATGGCTTTTTCCGCCGCCAGCCGCAGACTGCCTTTTTCCGGCCAGTCCGGGTTTTGACGTATAAACGCGGTGATCTTGTCGAAAGGCAGCTTGCTGTCCTCACTGCGGGTGAAATAAAGCCACTGCACGATCTTGAGCGCCAGCGGATCGCGCGCATCCTTCACTGTGCTCAGGGCCTGGCTCCAGCGGCCCTGCCTGGCGGCCTGGACCGCCCGGGTTACAGCGGCGCGGTCGGCGCCCGACATCAGGACACCGCTGTTCATTTCCGTGGCGTGGATCAGCGCCGGAAAAGCCATAACCACAATCGCGACCAGAGCTGCCAGAACAAGCCTCTTTCCAGCGGTTTTCTTGCCTTCGGCGCGCTTTGGATATAAAGTGCGCATGTAATGTTTCATCCCTTTCAAAGGTCCAGGGGCATGTTCCGGGGTTCGATGACAGCTTTGATTACACCCTTCCGCGGTGAAGAGGTCGATTTCAGGGCGTTCGACGACCTGGTCGAATGGCAGATCGCCCAAGGCACTCACGGACTCGTGGTGTGCGGGACTACGGGTGAATCGCCGACTTTGACCTGTGAAGAGCATACATCTATTGTTGAACGCAGCGTCGCTCTGGTCAAGGGCCGGATTCCGGTTATTGCCGGCACAGGATCGAATTCCACAGCAAAAACAATTGAATTGACGAGCCATGCAAAAAAAGCAGGGGCCGACGCGGCCCTGGTCGTTACCCCCTATTACAACAAGCCGACGCAGGAAGGTCTTTACGCCCATTACCGGGCCGTGGCCGAAGCCGTTGATATCCCGCTGATCGTCTACAACATTCCCGGACGCAGCGCCGTGGACCTGAAAAACGATACGCTTATGCGGCTGGCCCGAATCCCCTCGATTACGGGGCTGAAGGATTCAACAGGCGATATCGCCCGCCTCACCGACCTTATACCTAAGGTGGGCCCTGATTTCTGCCTTCTCTCCGGCGAGGACACGACCACAGGCGCCTTCATGGAAGCGGGAGGACACGGCGCGATTTCCGTGACATCCAACGTGGCGCCCGCCCTGTGTGCGCAGGCCCATAATCTGTGGCAGGCAGGCAAAAAGGAAGATGCCGCAAAGATCGATGCCCGCCTGATGCCCCTGCACAAAGGCCTGTTCACTGAAACCTCGCCCGCGCCGGTCAAATACGCCCTGAGCCGCATGGGGTTCTGCACCGACAACGTGCGGCTGCCACTGGTGGCGGCCAGCGCCCCGTGCCGGGCCGCACTCGATAAAATCATGGATGAGCTGGAGATTACCGCCCCGGCGCCGGAATCCCGCGCAAAGGCTCATGCCCGGGGCTAGTGGCGCGCGACTTTAGGCCGCTCCCGGCTTTCTTATTTCAGCCCCAGGAAATCCAGCTGCCAGCGCAGATCCTCTTCCGTCATCGGATAATCGGTGCCGCCGCGCGGATAAATAAGCTCGGCGGGCGGCACGGCCCCCAGGTCTCTTTGCAGCTGCAGCGCCATGCGCATCGACAGCCCCGCCTTCCAGCACAGCGCCACGATCGGCTTGCCGGCCTTCATCTTGAAGATTTTTTCCACGACCGGCGCCGCCGTTTTTGCCATGCGGGCCAGAGCCAGATAAACCAGCTCATGGTCGCGCATGGCCAGGGCGTCGGTAAGCGCGTTTTCATTCAGGAGGCCTTCTTTCTCCATCTTTTCAAGGCGCGCCATGCGCTGGATCGGCGTCTCCGCCTGCCGCGTGCCTTCGTATTCAAGGCGGCGGCGCACGGCGGTGGCAATGACGGCGGCCGTGTCCTCATCGAAATCCTCGCGGCGCATCAGGACGGCGCGCACGCTTTCATCCGCGAATTCCACCAGAACCTTGGCCATCTCGGGCGGCAGGTTTTTGCGCACAGCCACGGGCTTCTGCCACTCCGGGTAAAGCCGGGCCTTCTCGATGATAGCGACAAGTGTGTTTTTTGAAATCTCGGCGCCTTCGTTGCCGATCAGAAGGACGCCTGCGGGCCGGTCGTCCGTATCAATAATGGCCTGCGATATTTTTTCGCTCACCGTCTTCCGGCTGGCAATGGCCTGAACCGCCCAGCTGGCAGGATGGCTTTTGAGAATGTCCAGAAGGTCGCTGTCCGAAAGCGCCGCGCAGAAGCGCAGTATCGGCTCGGAAACCTCGCGCTCGACATCCCTCGCCAGCTGACCCACCACCTTGGGCGGCGCCGAGGCATAATCCTTGAGCGCGCTCGAAAGCGCCTTGCGTATCTTCAGGACTTCGTCCAGAGCCAGCGTGCCCAACGCCTGCACCGCAAAAGCATAAAGCTGGCTCTGCCGTCCCTGCTCCAAATCAGGCAGAAGCCGGACCATCCGCTCGGCCAGCACATAACGCACATCGACGTCGCTGTCGCTGGCCAGCACGGCCGCCGCCTGCACCGGCAGGCCGGGATTTTTTATGATCGCAAGGCGGATCTTCGCGCTCGGATCATGCTGCGCCATGTAATAAAGTATCTCGGGATGGGTCTTGTTGCTTTTGGCCAGCGCGTTGCGCTGACTCTCTGTGCCGGAGCGCGCCCGTTCCTTTTCCTTCTCATAGCGCACGGGATCGGCCTTGCTCTTGCCCCCCGCCTTCTTTCCAAAGCCGAATATCTTCCCGAAAAAATCAGACATCGGAATCTTCTCCGCCTTTTTTCGGGCCGGGCTGCCGCGGCCTTGAACTCCGGGCCAGATAGGCAGATGTCTGCATTTCAATCAGGCGGCTGACCGTGCGCTGAAATTCAAAGGCATGATCGCCGCCACGGTAAAGACCTTCAGGCGGCGCGTCGGCCGTAACAACCAGCTTTGTGCCGCTGTCATACAATGTATCAACGAGAATCATAAGGCGCTTGGCCTCGTTGCGGCGGTCATAGCCCAGCCGCGGCACGTGCTCCAGAAAAACCGTATGATAGACGCGGGCGATACTCAAATAATCCTCGGCTCCCGTGGGCCGCTCGCATAACTGCGCAAAGGAAAATCGCGCCACACCCCGGGCCGTCGCGACAACATCCAGCGCGCGGCCTTTGACGGTGAGCGTCTCAGCGTAAACGGGCGCGCCGCCGGTCAGGCGGGCGAAAACCTCATCGGCGCGGCGTTGGGCGGCGGCATTGAGTGGGCTGAAATACACGCCTGCCTCTGTCAGGCATTCCAACCTGTAATCTTTTTTTCCCTTGAGTTCGACGATCTCAAGTTTTTCCTGCAGTAACGCGATGAAGGGCAGAAAACGGTCGCGCTGTAACCCGCCTTCATACAATTTTTCCGGCGGCCAGTTGCTGGTTGCCACGACGGCCGTGCCGTGGTCGAGCAACACGGTAAAAAGCCGCCCCAGGATCATGGCATCGGTAATATCGGTGACATGGAATTCATCAAAGCACAGCACGCGGGATTCACGCGCGACGGTCCGGGCATATTTTAAAAGGGCGCTTTCGGCATCGCCCGCCTGCCGCGCCTTGTGCAGAAAATCATGAACTCCGATCATGAACTCGTGAAAATGAACGCGCCGCCGGGTCACGGAGTCCGGCAGGCTGTCGCAGAAAAGATCCATCAGCATGGTCTTGCCGCGCCCGACGCCACCCCACAGGTAAACGCCCTGTTTCTCCGGCGCTGCGCGGCGCCGCACGACAACGGAGAGCAGCCCGGCCCTGCGGACCAGGGACTCATAAAGGTGTGCCAGCGGAGCCAGCGCCGCGTCCTGACCTTCGTCCGCGCGGATATGCCCCTCCGCCAGTTTCCGGCGGTACAGCTCCTCAAACGGTGATGGCGCGGTCATGACGTCCACAGACATGGGCGAAGATCCTTGATATTGGCTGCATAATTTTACACTTTTTTGTCAAATAGTTACAGCGCCCCCGCTGTCCCGCTTTCCTCCGCGCCGGTGCTAATTTTATGAAAATATTAAGTTTTTCAGCCTAGGCTTGTTTTACTGCGGCTTTCGAGGCCGCGCACATAATAATAGAGGTCAAAAAGAGGGCGCGAAAAATGGGGTTTGGCAGCGCGATTTTAGATGCAGGCAAATTCGTTGTTAACACGGTCGAGGAAGGCGGATCAACCGCCGCTCTGACGGCAGCGGCCGCCACGCTGACCCCGGAGAAACAGGCGGCGCTCGACATACTGCGCACCACGCTCAACGACGATTCAACCACTCTGTCCCTGGTCAGAAGTCCAAACATCATAAACATGTTCGAGAAAACGTGGGAGCAGGCGCAAAAAGCCGGCATTGACCCGCGCAATCTCAACCCCGAGCAGAAACAGCTTCAGAACCAGCTCCTGCAGACAGTCAAAGATCATCCTGATCTTATCGGCACGCTCGACGATCGTCTGGGCAAAAATCCCGCCCTTTCCGACCAGATCGCCAGACTGTCCATCACAAGCCCGGCTGCACTGGGCCGCGCGCTCCCTGAGATGACAGCTCATCCTGATAAAATTTCTCAAATTGTCGCGGATGTGGGCACGCTTGAAAAACTCGACGCGCTGGCCGCCAAGGGCAGCCAGTGGCGCATGGCCGAAGGCGGTGCAGCCACCGGCGGGCGCTATGCTTATCTGAATGTGAATGAGAACCTTCAGCAGCCCATAACCGGCGCGCTGGAAAAGGCGGGCATCACCGCTTCAACCGGAATGAAAGACGGCAAGCCCGTCGTCATCATCACGCAAGGCGAATTCGATTCCCTGACGGACGGCGCAATGAAGACCGCCCAGGCAGAGCTTAAAGATACGCTGCAACCCGCTGACCCGGGCATGGCGTCTGCCCCGCGCACAGTCGTCGCCATGAACACTTCCCCCCCGATCAACGGACTTTAGTGAATCTGCCTAGGCAGTCAGGCGCCCGCGCTCGGCGCGCCGCACCAGAAGCACCGAAATCTCATAAAGCGCCATCATGGGAAAAGCCAGCAGGAGCTGGCTCATCACGTCCGGCGGCGTAAGAACGGCGGCGACGGCGAAAATGACAACGATCGCGATCTTGCGTTTGTCGGCCAGACCTTTCGCGCTGACCATGCCGGCGCGCGCCAGAATCATCAGAAGCACCGGCATCTCGAAACACAGGCCGAAAGCAAAAATCATCATCATGACGAGGTCAAGATATTCGCTCACTCGCGCTTCCATCTGTATGGGCAGAACGGTGCTCTCTCCCGTATTCTCAAAGCCCAGAAAGAAATGCCAGGCGGCGGGCATGACCAGGCAATAAACGAACGCGCCGCCCAGGAAAAACAGAACAGGCGTGGCGATCAGGAACGGCAGGAAGGCCTTGCGTTCCGTCTGGTAAAGGCCGGGCGCCACGAAGCGCCAGAGCTGAATCGCCAGGAACGGGAAGGTCAGGAACGCGCCCGCGAAAAACGCGACCTTGATATAGGTGACGAACGCCTCGGTCAGACCGGTATAGATAAGACGGTGCGAGTCATCGCTGCCCATCGCCCGCGCCAGCGGCACGACAAGAAAACCGTATATATCCTCCGCAAACAGGAAACAGAAAATGGTGGCGCCGACCAGAACCGCCAGGGACAGGAGCAGCCTTTTCCGCAGCTCGGCCAGGTGACTGAGCAGAGGCTTCTTGTTGTCGACCGACTCACTCATCGCGCACCTGCTTTTGAGTCAGGCGCGCCTGCTCGTCTGCGGCCAGCTCCTCGTCCGCGCCGGCCTCATCCGTGTCCGGCGCCTCGAAATTCACGCCGCGGCGCAGCTCCTCCAGATCGTGGGTTTTAAGAAAATCGTCAAATTGCTGGGAAAAAGCGTAACGTATGTATTGCAGGCGGCGCGTGACGCGGCCCAGGGCAAACATGATTTTAGGAAGGTCTTCCGGCCCCGCCACCAGCACGGCCACGACAGCAACGACCAGAATTTCCGACCAGCCTATGCCAAGCACGGCTCACTCAGTCTTTCTGCGTTCCGGTTTTCTTTGTCCCGGCCGCGCCCTTGTCCTTATCGTCTTCGCTCAATCCCTTTTTAAAGGATTTGATCCCCTTGGCCAGATCTTCCATGGCCCGGGGCAGCCTGTTCGTGCCGAATAAAAGAACGATCACAATCGCCACAATCAGAATATGCCAGATGCTCGGGCCCATTATTCGTCTCCCTCATCATCATTGTTGTTGTCGTCATCATCGTCATCATCATCGTCGTCATTATCGTTATCGCCATCGTCTTCATCGAAATCTTCTTCCGACTCTTCTTCGGACTCCTCATCCGCGTTGCTCCGCGCGGCCTCCTCATCGGCGTCAGCCTCGTCCTCCAGCGCCCGGAGTTCGTCTTCCTCGTTCTCTTCCCCGGATTCGGCATCGGCAAGATCGGATTCCTCGTCATCACCGAACAGGCTGCCCGTCGCCAGCGCGTCGATCGCCGGACGGCGGTCAAGCAGGCCTGAAGCCTTGAGATCGTCAAGACCCGGCAGATCCATAATGGATTCCAGCCCGAAATGGTCGAGAAAGTCCGTCGTCGTCATCCAGGTGACGGGACGGCCCGGCGTTTCACGGCGGCGGCCCGGCTTGATCCAGCCGCATTCCATCAGCACGTCCAGCGTGCCCTTGTGCGTCGCCACGCCGCGAATATTTTCAATCTCGGCGCGGGTAACGGGCTGGTGATAGGCAACGATGGCCAGCGTCTCCATGGCCGCGCGCGAGAGCTTGCGCTGCACATCCCGGGTGATCTTTAAGGATTCGCTTAAATCGGACGCAGTGCGAAAAGCCCAGCTGCCGTCCATCTCGATCAACTGCACGCCGCGGCCCTCATAGGTCTTTTGCAGCTCCAGCAGCATGCCGCCGATATCGGCGCCCTCGGGCAGGCGCTCGCGCATGGCGCCCAGCGAAAGTGGCGCCGCCGAAGCGAACAGGATTGCCTCCAGTGCGCGGGCCGGATCGCCGTCGCCGGCGGGAAGCGTTGCGGTTTCCACCTGACTATCCAGTTGTTGTTCCATCGAGCTTTTCCTCTTCTTTGAACTCTGGCTTGTGTTCGGGTTTCATATCCTGCTCACGCGCAGGTTCTTCGTGAAGGTTGCGCAGGCTGGCCCGCAGATAGACCGGGCGGAACAGGCCGTCCTGCTTGATTTCAATCTTGCCCTGCTTGGCCATCTCAAGGCTGGCCGTCAGCGTGGAGGCCATGGCGGAGCGCATATATAATTTGTCGGCAATATTGTCGGGCAGGAAGCTCTGCAGCGTACTCCAGACACTGTAAGGGCCGTTGCGCGGCAGCTTGCCCAGCATCCGTGTCATGCGCTCGACCGCCGATTCCATCGACATAAGGCGGAAAGTCGGCAACTCGTAATGGCTGGATTCCTTACGGCGCTGAATTTCGCCGTACGTGCGCAGCAGATCGTAAAGGCTGATGTCCCATACAGTCTTGCTGACGACCTTAAGCCCTTCGGGCATGCCGCGCGCGAAAATCCCTTGCCCCAGCTGCGGCAGGGCGAACAGATTTTCCGCCGCCTTGCGCATGGCCTCGAGACGGCGCAGCTGGAACTGCAGCGCTTCAGCGATGGCGGCGGCGTCGGGCTCCTTGTCACCTTCCTCGCGCGGCAGCAGCAGGCGTGATTTCAGATAAGCCAGCCATGCGGCCATGACCAGATATTCGGCGGCCAGCTCAAGGTGCAGCTCCTTGGCGCGGTCGACGAACTGAAGATACTGGCGCGACAGCTGAAGGATCGAAATTTTCGTCAGATCGACCTTCTGATCGCGGGCCATGGTCAGAAGGACATCGATCGGCCCCTCGAAGCCGTCGATATTCAGCAAAAGCTCGTCCGCATCATGCGCGCCTTGCGGCATGGACTGGCGGGGCGGGTCTTCTTCAAAAGTCGCTGTTTCCATCATGGCTTGCAATTCCGTCGAACCCAGGAGACAGAGCGGTTATAGCGCATTACCGACGCTTCTGTCATCTTTTCAATACGGTTGGCCACAGCTTCCATCTCCTTTAAATCCCCGTTGCAGTGCAGGGCTATGTCGCAGCCTGCCCGCAGGACTTTTCCCGCCCTTTCCGGCGCCTCCCCGAACTGGGCCAACGCCCCCATCGACAGGTCGTCGCTCAAAAGCAACCCTTTGAATCCTATAGATTCGCGCAATGTCTCCCCTATCAGACGGGCGGAGCAGGAGGCCGGAACCCCGGCGTCGATCTCCCCGTAGACCGCGTGCCCGACCATGCCCCAGACCGCTTCGGAAAAGGCATGGGTTAGAATCTCGCGAAATGGCCGGAAATCGGTTTTATCCATCTCTGCCAGCGCCGCCTCGACGACGGGAAGGTCCTTATGAGTATCCAGATTCGCCCGGCCCAGACCCGGCATATGCTTGATAACCGGAACAATCCCCGCTTCCAGATAGGCGCGGCATACGATCGCGCCCAGCGCCGCAACGATTTCAGGGTCGGCCGCATAAGCCCGGTCGCCGATGGACAGGTCGGTAGACGGGGAGCTGACATCCAGCACCGGCGCGCAATTGACATTAATACCGGATAAGCGCAACTCGGCCGCAATGGCCTTTGTGCTTTCTTCGAGTGCCGTGGCGGCCCCGGCCGCACCGCCTGCGAACAAGGCGCCAAACGTGGCGGCGGCGGGATGCTGTTTCCAGTGCGGCGGCCTGAGGCGCTGTACGCGCCCGCCTTCCTGGTCGATCAGCACCGGCACCGCCCGGCCCAGCGCCTCGGACAAAGATTCGGAAAGCGCCCTGAGCTGCACCGGATTCTGGCAGTTGCGGGCGAACAGAATGAAGCCCAGCGGGTTTGCTGCTTTAAAGAAATTTTTCTCGTCTTCGGTCAGCTCATGGCCGGCCAGGCCGAAGATGGCGGCGACAGGCGGGCGCGCCGCCTCAATCTCTGACAACAAGGCATCCTCCGGGCCGCTTTTGCTGCACAGCCTGGCAGATGTCTTTCGCCTTTTGCTCGCTCACCGGGCCGCCCTGAACGCGGTAATAAACGCCCCTGGCTCCGAGATCAGTTTTCTGCACCCGCACATCCAGCGCACCCAGCTGCGCGGGGAATGAGGCCTGAAACTTCTTCCAGCTTGACCTGGCGTCGCTCTCGGAACGCAGGCTCCCCAGTTGCACGAACGCTTTCTTACCCTGTGCGATAGCATTGGCCGTTGCCGGTCCTGCCGCAGGTTCTGTGCGTGCCGCTTTTGCCGCGCTGTCATCAGCGGATTTTCTGGCAGCAGAAGACTCCCCGGTTTCGGCCGGCGCCGTGATATCCGAAGCATCGGCCATATTGACATTGGCTGATGGCGTGGCGGGCTTTTTCTCCGGCGTCGCCTGCGTCGTGTCTGTTTCCGTGACGTCTTCCGCCACCGGCGCTGTGGCCGCGTCGCCGGCCGAGGCGAGGTCTTCTTCATCAGGACCGGATTCCGAAAGGGATTCCGGATCGGTTTTCAGACCGGCAAACATGTCGCCGCGCGCAATCGGTTTTTCCGGCTCGGGCAGAAGATTTTCAACTTCGCCTTCCTGGGTGCCTTTATCGTTCTGCGCCGCGCGGATCGTCTCAAAAACGGTGCTGTCGCGGTAGGGAATGGTCATCCCGCCGGGATCGTGCGGCGCCACCCGGTAGGGCGAAGCATCGGCGTGCACAACCGGCACCGCCATCATTTCCTGCCGCGCCACTTCCCGCGGATAGCTGTACCACAGCACACTGGCCAGCAGGACAGCCATGGCCGCCAAGGGAAGAATGGTGAACAACGGTCCGCGCGCGCGGATCCGTCCCGCGACATCAAGAGACTTGAAAATGGACGCGGCTATGTTTTTGACCTGAGGGTCGTCGAAATCATCTCTGTTTTGCATATGGCCATCCTATGAAAAGGGCGGGCGAAGAGACAATATCCGCCGAAAAGTTATTCACCGCAAATTATTGTGTATCTCGAAAAGCCTCTCATGCTCCCGGATCGCGAAACGGTCGGTCATTCCGGCGATATAATCGGCAACAATACGGGCATGAATCCTTTTGTCCTTCTCGCCCCCAGCCTCAAGGAAACGCACTTGCCAGTGATCAGGCAGGATTCGGTAGTCTTCTATGAAGGCCTCATACAGATCGCGCACGATCCGGCTAACCTTCAGGCGCATCCTGTTGACCTGATAATGGCGGTACATTCTTTCATACAGGAAGGCGCGCAGCTGCTCGACCTTGTCATGCATGGCGGGAGAAAATGATACCGTCTGCTTTCCGGCGCTGCGGATGTCCTCACAGCCACCAGGATTTATCTCTTTCAGGCGACGGTTGGTTTCCTCCAGAACATCGCGCACCATTGCGCCCATCACCTCGCGCACGACAATGCCGGCCAGCATCTTGTCATCGGCCAGGCCCGGATACTTCCGGCGGATCGTTGCCTTGATTTCGGCCAGCAGCGGCACGGCCTCGATGTCCTTGTAAGAAAAAAGGCCCGCCGAAAGACCGTCATCGACATCATGATTGTTATAAGCGATATCGTCAGCCAGGGCGGCGATCTGCGCCTCGACCGAGGCATGCGTATCCAGCCTCAGGTCCGTCTGTTTTTGCAGCCAGCTCAGCGTGACGGTTAAATCCTTGCCGTTGCCCTTTTTGCGGTGCTTGCCGGTAACGGGGCCGTTATGCTTGACGACGCCTTCCAGCGTTTCCCATGTCAGGTTCAGTCCCGTCCATTCGGGGTAGCGTGTCTCCAACAGAGTGAGCACGCGCAGCGACTGGTCATTGTGATCGTAACCCCCTACATCTTTCATGCACTCGGCCAGCGTGTCCTCACCAACATGGGCAAAGGGCGTGTGGCCCAGGTCATGCGCCAGCGCCACCGTTTCCGCCAGGTCCTCGTTCACCATCAGAGCGCGGGCCAGCGTGCGGGCGATCTGCGCGACTTCGAGCGTGTGCGTCAGGCGTGTGCGGTAATGGTCACCTTCATGATAGACGAAGACTTGAGTCTTATATTGAAGGCGGCGGAAAGCGGCGCTGTGGATGATGCGGTCGCGGTCGCGCTGAAAACAGGTGCGGTACTGGCTTTCCGGCTCCTTGTGCAGGCGCCCCCGGCTCTGGTCCGGGCGGCAGGCCCAGGCGGCCAGCGGTAGCGCGCAATAATTATAGGATTGCTGGTCGAATGCCAGGTTGCTCATGCCGTCTTGGTCCTTCCCCTGTATATGTCTGCAGATTACCCTGTCAGCGGCCCCGTCGCAAGAATTAGGCCTTTTCCTTGAGTTTTACTGCCCCGGCCCCATATAATCGTCCTATGAGCGAAGCATTCAGCATTACCGTCGATCCGACCGCCGTGGACCGTATCAGGGTCCTGCGGCAAAAGGACGGGCACAGCCCCCGGACCCTGCTCCGCATTGCCGTTAACGGCGGCGGCTGCTCTGGTTTTCAGTACGATATTACGCTGACCGACATTACCGGCGCGGACGATATCATCTACGCCGATGCCGTTGTTATCGATAAAACCTCGCTCGGGATTATGGACGGCTCCCGGATCGGCTTCCGGGACGACCTGACCGGCGCCCAGTTTACCATCGACAACCCCCGCGCCACCTCCGGTTGTGGGTGCGGCAGTTCTTTTGCTGTGGAAGCACTCTGACACCTTTTTTTCTAAAAGTTTGACATAATTATAGCCCTCCTGTTTAATGTCAAAAAACAGGGAGCATGCTGATCATGGCTTTTCGGATGTCTCAAAGATTTACGGCGCTGGCGCTGCTTGGCACCCTTCTGGGTGGAACAGCGGCTCATGCGGCCCCTGACGCCAAGAAAGCCCCGCGCGCCACCGCCCATGTGGATTCCGCCGACGCCGCCGCGGCCGCCCTTAAAAAGGTCATGGCCTATGCCCACAAAAATGCCGTCGTCAAACCCAGCTATGAAAAGATGCTGGAAGATGCGCTGGCCGGAGTGCTGGGTGGTCTGGACGCCCATTCCGCCTACATGGATAAAAAGAACACGCTGGAAACCTTTGAAGACAAAGATGGCGGTTACGCCGGCATCGGCACTATGATCATCGGGGAAAAAGACGGCACCATCCGAGTCGACTCCGTCGTTAAGGATACGCCGGCCATGAAGGCCGGGATCGTGGCGGGCGATGCCATCACCCACATTGACGGCAGCCTTGTCACGGGCATGGCCCTGGCGGATGTCGCCGCTCTGCTGCGCGACGAGCCGGATACGCCCATCAAAGTCACCATCCGCCGCGAAGGCGTCGCAGACCCGCTTGAGTTCAGCCTGACCCGCGCCTTCATCGAGGAAAACGAGGTCGGCAGCGCCCTGCTCGGAGGCGATATTGCGCATATTTATCTCAGCTCCTTCAATGGAACGTCCTCCAAGGATGTTTACGATGCCTTTGAAGCATTGAAAAAAGAAGCGAAAGGCCATCTTAACGGCGTTATCCTGGATCTGCGCGATAACCCGGGCGGCTTTGTGGACCAGGCCCTCGGCATAGCCAGTATGTTTCTGGGCCCAGGAAAACCTATCCTCACCGCGCAGGGCCGCGATGGACCCACCAACTATAAATCAGACAAAAAAGGGAAAGATATTACCGGCGGATTGCCGATGGTGGTTTTGATCAACAACAACTCGGCCTCGGCCTCCGAAATCGTGGCGGCTGCGCTTCAGGAAAACAACCGGGCCGTTGTCATAGGCGACATATCTTTCGGCAAGGGGTCGGTGCAGAGTGTCCTGACTCTGGATGAGCTGATACCAGGCCGCAAGGACGGCATGAAAGTCACATCCGAACTTTATTATACACCTTCCGGCCGGTCGCTGCAGGGCGTGGGCATCATACCCGACATCGCTTATACGGATCCTGCCGAGGAAAAAAGAGCGAAGCTGCGCGAATCCGATCTTGAGAACACGATCCCTAACCCCGGCGGACCGCAGGCCGCAAAAAACGCCGCCGCAAGGACATGGCAAAGCTGCACGCCCGCCAACAATTATGCCCTGCCGCAGGGCATTGACCCTATCATGCTCAACGATGAAGGCACGCCCGACTACGCGCTGCAGTGCGCCATTAACTACCTGCGCAGCGAAACAAAATATACAATCTTCGCCGGCATGCCGCCCCGCATCCCGGGCCTTCCCGCCCCTGCGCCCCTTCCTTGACATAAAGGAAAAAATACGGTCTAGTGACTTCCAATAAATAACAAAATACAAAAAAACAAAACACAAAACAGGGACCGTCAAAATGATCTCCAGACTCATGAAGCAATTCGTGGCCGTAGCCACATTGGGCGCCACTTTGGGCGCAGCCGCGCCGGGAGCCGTCACCAGCGCACGGGCCGCGCCGTCATCTTTAAAAACATCCGTTGCGAAGTCCGGCAGTGTTTCGCCGCCGCCGCGCTCCATGAGCCCGGAAGAGGTCGAGTTCAACAATATGATGACGGTCTTTGCCAACATCATGATCATGGCCCAGCAAAAAGCCGCGAGCGCACCTGCTTTTGAAAAAATGATGGGCGATGCTCTCAGCGGCATGCTGGGCGGCCTGGATTCTCACTCCGCCTATCTCGACGAGCAGGAATATGCCGAGCTTCAAGGTAGTTACACAGGACAGTTCGGCGGCGTCGGACTTGAAGTGACACAGGAAAGACAGGACGGCGATGATCCCGGCACAGGCGCTGTCAGGGTTGTAGCGCCGATCGACAAAACGCCCTCCGCGCGCGCAGGCCTTAAGGCAGGAGATATCATCAGCAAGGTCGATGACACATCGGTCATGGATCTGTCGCTGAAAGACGTCGTCAGGATGCTCCGCGGCGCGCCGGACAGTCGTGTCAAAGTAACCGTTCTGCGTGACGGCGCACCCGAACCGCTTGAATTCGATCTGGTACGGGAAATCATTCACAATCCAAGCGTAACCAGCCGTCTGATCGGCAAGGATATCGCCTATGTCCGTCTGGGCATTTTCGATGAAGGCGCGGCAGAGAACGTGGAGGAGGCCTTCCATGCGCTGGAGGAACAGGCCGATGGAAAGCTGCAGGGCCTGATCCTGGATTTGAGGAACGATCCCGGAGGCCTTCTGAAGTCCGCCGCCGATCTGAGCAGCGATTTTTTGGGGCCCAACAAGAAAATCGTCAGCATGCGCGGCCGCACCGCCACGCGCGTCGCCACCAGCAGCAGCGATGCCGTCGATTATACGGGCGGCCTGCCTATGGTCGTCCAGATCAATGGCGGCAGCGCCTCCGCGTCGGAAATTGTCGCGGGCGCCCTGCAGGATTACCAGCGCGCGACCATCATGGGCACGCAGTCCTTCGGCAAAGGCTCTGTACAAACCGTATTTTCTCTGGGCAGATATTTTCCCGGGCGCAAGGACGCCATCAAGATTACCACCGAACTTTATTACAGGCCGTCAGGCCGCTCGCTGCAGGGCCAGGGCGTCACGCCCAATATCGGCTATGTGGATCCCGCCGAAAAGAAAGAGGGCAAGTGGTTTCGCAGCGAAGCCCAGCTGAAAAACACCCTGCCCAACCCCAACGGGCCGGACATGGCCGAAGACCCGGTTAAAACAGAAAAGACCTGCATGCCCGCCTACAATGAGTCATCCGTCGCCGGCATGGACCCCGGGGTCTTGAAAAAGGACGGCACGCCGGATTACGAGATCCAGTGCGCCGTGGAATATCTGCGCCATGAATCGAGGTTCACAAAACTCTCCGACGTCGTGCCGCGCATTCCCGGACTCACCCCACAGCTCTCTGTTCCGTAAAAGGTCGCAAAAGCTGAAAAAGACGGCGGCCTTCTCTGGCTGCCGTCGCCGAACAAGGCTATAGTGCGGCCATGCGCATTGCGACATGGAACGTCAATTCAATCAAGGCCCGGCTGGACCATGTCAAAGACTGGCTCGGTACGGCGCAACCCGACGTCCTGATGATCCAGGAACTCAAAGGGCTTGAATTTCCGGCCGGCGATTTTCAGTCACTTGGCTATGAAAGCGTTTTTGCAGGACAGAAAACATATAATGGCGTGGCCACATTGAGCCGCCGTCCGCAGGCCGTTGTCCTTAACCGGCTGCCCGGCGACGATGCCGACGAACAGGCGCGCTATCTTGAAACCGACATCGACGGTCTGCGTCTCGTGAATATCTACCTGCCGAACGGCAACCCGGTGGACAGCGACAAGTTTCCCTACAAGCTCGGCTGGATGACACGCCTTTACGACCGGCTGTCCGCCTTGCGGGCGGAGGGCGTGCCGTTCCTGGTCGGCGGCGATTTCAACATCATCCCGGAAGACCGGGATTGTTATGATCCCGCCCTGTGGACGAATGACGCGCTGTTCCGTCTTGAAAGCCGGCAGAAATTCCGCGCGCTTGTAAATCTCGGCCTGACCGACGCCTTCCGCGTTTTGAATGATGACGCCGGCCAGTACACCTATTGGGATTATCAGGGCGGCGCCTGGCCCGCGAACAAGGGCATACGGATAGACCATATCCTCCTTTCGCCCCCGGTGGCCGACCGCCTGCGGGGCTGCGCTATCGATACCGGTCCCCGCGGCCGGGATAAGGCGTCCGACCACACGCCCCTGATCGCGGAAATCACCGGCTGACCCGCTTTCCGGCTTATTTTGCATATTTATTATCATGTGCTATATTGGCGCCATGGCATATGTCTATACAGAGCGGGGAACGATTACCGAAGATGTGACGCAGGTATGCGCGGCGCTCAGGAAGGCCTTTGAGGCCGCGGCGCTTGTGATCAACGCTGAAACCTCCACCCCCGGCAATAGCAGTATTGTGATGGCAGTCAGCGACCCCGAAAGCGGCCAGAATCTGACTCTGAACGTCGCCTCCTGCCTTGAGGAAAGCGCCGGAAGCCACACCGAAGCCGACGTTGTGCGCGTGAGCCCGGTTTCAGCCTATGACTATCAAATGCTGCCCTTCAACACGATCGCCGTGAGGAACGCGCGGGCAGACGCCTGCGACAGCCTTTCGTTCGATGAAACAGCGACTGTGGCCGGCAGCATCGCCCGGTTTCTGAAAACAGGGACTTATTCCCGCCACGCCACGCCGGGCCGCCCGTTTTTCAGTCGGTCCGCCGCCACGGCCCTTCCCGGCCTGCAAAGCCTGAACTGAAAGGGATACCGGAGCCCTAGTGCTTTCAGGGTAAAGTCGTGCTAGATTCCCTCTAGGAAAAGCAATAAAACGGATTTCATCTCATGAAGAAAAGCCATTTTCGCACCTTCTGCTCGGCCCTTATCCTGACGGCGGCGCTGGGAACCGCCGGCTGCTACCGGGACGTAACCAACGGCATGCGCATGGAAACGTCCAAAAGGATCGCCGCGCCCTCCTTCATGCTGCCGCGCGAAATACCCGCCGACCCTTTTATGATCATGTCTTATGAGCGTGTGCGGGACAAAGGCGCCGACGTCACCCTTTACATTGAAGGCGACGGCCTGGCCTGGCTCAGCCGCAAGCGCCCCTCGCTTGATCCCACCCCGGTCAACCCGGTGGCGCTCCACCTGGCATCGCGGGATGACGAGCGCAATGTGATCTATCTGGCAAGACCCTGCCAGTACACGAAAATGGCCGACGGCAAGGCTTGCGATATCAAATACTGGACATCCGCCCGCTTTGCCCCGGAAGTCATGGATTCAATGAATGCCGCCCTCTCCGACATCAAGGCCCGCTATGGCGTGACCGGCTTTAACCTGGTCGGCTATTCAGGCGGGGCGGCTGTGGCTGTCCTTCTGGCCAGCGAGCGGAGCGACATCAAGAGCATAAGAACCGTGGCCGGCAACCTGGATACCGCTCTTTTCAGTCAGATCCACAAGGTCTCGCCGCTCGACGGGTCGATCAATCCGGTCGAGGTGGCGGCCAGGGT